>DASWDK010000068.1:0-4373 GCA_036395335.1 Thermoanaerobaculia bacterium | reverse complement strand
CACCTGGTCGGCGACCTTCGCGTCGGACTCCGAGAGGATGCCGTGCTCCGGGGAGAACAGAGCGGCGAGCTTCACTCCAGCCTTCTTCGCTTCCTCGGAGACGAGAACCGCGATCGTCGACCGCCCGTCGCGCGCACGTCCGGTCGCGTTGGTGACGAGCCCGACCCGTTTTCCCGCGATCGGCCGGAAGCCGTCCGCGACGAGCGCGTCCACGCCGGCGAGGACTTCCCGGCGGATCGGCGCCCGGGTGGAAAGCCGCCTCGCGGCGCGCCGCGTGTCTGCCTCGATCGACGCCGCTGCGATCGTCGAAACGATGCCGCGGATCCGGCCGACGTCCCCTTTTCCGTCCGGATGGAGCCGGTTCGACAGGAAGACGACGTAGGTCCCGCTCGACGGATCGAGCCAGAGCGACGTTCCGGTGAAGCCGGTGTGCCCGAAGGAGCCGGGCGGGAAGAGGTCGCCGCGGTTTCTCGAATACGCGGTCGAGACGTCCCATCCGAGCGCCCGCAGGCCTTCGTCGCCGAAGAAGCGCGGCCGTGTCATCGCTTCCACGCCGAGCGGCGACAGGATCCGCGCCTTTCCGAGCCGGCCGCCGGCTAGGATCATCCGGCAGAACCGGGAGAGATCGTCCGCCGTCGAGAAGACCCCCGCATGGCCGGCGACTCCGCCGAGGGCGTAGGCGCGTGGATCGTGCACTTCGCCGCGCAGCCACCGGTCGTCGCGGCGCTCCGTCGGGGCGATCCGCGAGATCCGAGCGCGCGAGACGCCGGCGAGGTCGATCTTCTCCCCGAGGAACCGCGACGTGGCCAGGGGCCGGAAGTGCGTGTCCCTCATGCCGAGCGGCTGAAAAATGTTCTCCTCGGCGAATTCGTCGAGAGGCATCCCGGCCACTTTTCGCACGAGCTCGCCCAGCTCTTCGTATCCCGCGTCGGAGTATCGGAAGCGGGTCCCGGGTGGAGATTCGAGCGGCAGCCGGTCCTTGCGGGAAAAGATCTCCTCGGAAGTCCCGGTGTAGAGGTCGAGGGGATCATCCGCCGCGAGGCCCGCCCGGTGCGTCAGGAGCTGCTCGATGGTGACTTTCTCGCGATCACCGCCGCCCGCGCCGAACTCCGGCAGGTATTTCACGACCGGATCGAGAAGCGCGAGCTCGCCCCGCTCGACCAAGATCATCACCGAGGTCGCGGTGGCGACGGGCTTCGTCAGCGAAGCCAGATCGAAGACCGTGTCGAGCGTCATCGGCTCGCGCGCCGGCACGATCGCCCGACTCCCGTACGCCTTTCGGAAGAGGATCCGGTCGCCGCGACCCACGAGGACCACGGCTCCGGGCAGCTCGCGGCGCGCGATCGCCTCCTCGACGGCCGCGTCGATTCGCGCGAGCCGGGCGGCGGAAAGCCCCGCCTCCGCCGAACGCGCGAGGACGGCCGCGAGCAGGAGCGCGATCACGTTTTCTCGCGGACGAGGCCCGCGAAGAGAAGACCTCCGGACGTCGCGAGCGTCGCGCCGAAGAAGATCGCGCGCGAATGCTGTCCGAAAATGACCGCCCCGGCGGCGAACATGATGGAGTACACGAACACCGTCCCGAGCCCCCAGAACGCGAAGTTGCGCGGGATCTCCCCCCTTCGCGCGGCAACGGCGGACGCGCCGGCAATCCTCTTCCAGCCCGGCCCCGCGGGCCGAACTTTTTCATAGAAGGCGGCGAGCTTCTCGCGGGGCTCCGGTTTCGTCGCGAACGTCGTGACGAGCCAGATCGCGGTCGTGACGGCGGTGGTCGTCACGAGCGTCATCGCGAAGCCTCTCGGAGTCGCCGGATCGAACGCGGCGTAGTGTGACCCGAGGGAGCGCAGAGAGACGGACGTCACGAGCGCGGATGCCATCGCCGCCACTTCCGACCACGCGTTGATGCGCCACCAGTACCAGCGCAGGATGTAGACGAGACCGGTCCCGGCGCCCAGCGTCAGGAGCAGCTCCCAGACCTTGCTGATCTGGCTCATGAAGACCGTCGCGACGAGCGAAAGGACGACGGTCAGCGCGGTCGCGATACGCGACGCGAAGACGTAGTTCCGCTCTGAGGCTCCTCTTTTGAGAAATCGGCGGTAGAGGTCGTTGATCAGGTAGCTCGAGCCCCAGTTCATCTGCGTTGCCTGCGTGGACATGTAAGCAGCCGCGAACGACGCGAGCATGAAGCCGCGCAGCCCCGGCGGCAGGTAGTCGACCATCATCCGGACGTAGTTCAAGCCGGGATCTTCGACCCCCGCGGCGTTTCGAATCGAGCCACCGAATAGCGCGAGTGAGCACAACGCGGTGACGACCCAGGGCCAGCTTCGGATCGCATAGTGCGCGACGTTGAAGTACAGCGCCGCCGCGCGCGCGTTTCTCTCGTCCCGGCACGCGAGCATGTTCTGGGCGACGTACCCGCCGCCGCCCGGTTCCGCGCCGGGATACCAGGAAGCCCACCAGGAGACTCCAAGCAGGGTGGCGAACGTGATCGCCGGAAGCACCCAGATCCCGTCGACGCCCGGCGGCCAGATCGCGAGGATCCCTTCCGCGGACCCGAACCGGGCTCCTTCCGGCGCGAACGCGGGATGAGCGGCGCCGACGCGCGTTTTCATCGCTTCGATTCCGCCGACCGCGGCGACCGAGACGAACGCGAGGACGATCGCGCCACCCATCTCGAAGAGATACTGCAGTCCGTTCGCGGATGCGACGCCCCAGTACCCGGCCAGGACGGTGTAGACCGCCGTCAGCAGGAGGCAGATGACGAGCGCGGTCCACTTCGAGACGCCGAGCATTCCCCCGAGCACCTTCGCCATCCCGAGGTTTACCCAGCCCATGATCAGGATGTTCACCAGCAGGCCGAGATAAGCCGCCCGGAAGCCGCGCAGGAAGGCCGCGGGCCGTCCCGAGTAGCGCAGCTCGGCGAGCTCGACGTCCGTGACGACGGCCGCGCGCCGCCAGAGCTTCGCGAAGAAGAAGACGGTCAGCATCCCGGACGCGAGCATCGACCACCAGAGCCAGTTGCCTGCGACCCCGTTCTTCGCGACCATTTCGGTCACGGCGAGCGGCGTATCGGCGGAAAACGTCGTCGCAACCATCGCGGTGCCGGCGACCCACCACGGCATCGACCGCGCCGAGAGGAAGTAGTCGAGCATCGAGCGGCGAGCCCGACGCGCGAAGTAGAGGCCGACGACGAGCGTCATCGCGAAATAGCCGGCGAGGACGAGCAGATCGACGGCGCCGAGGGTCACGGGCGAGCGCTCCGCTTCTGGATCCCGCTCCCCCGCCCGGCAACTTCCGGGATCGTGACGGGCAGGCGACCCGTGACGTCGGCTTCCCCGAAGAGCGCCCGCGCGGCGGCGACCTGCATCACAGTCTGATCGCCGTAAGCCGCCAGATACGTCGAGAGGGACGGGAGGTCCGCCGCAAGGTAGGGATTTCCAAACGAGACGCCGACCAGAGGCTTTCCGGCGGAAGCGACCCTCTCAATCGCGCGACGCGCCGGCTCGGGCAGGACGAGCTTCCCCGTTCCCGTGCGGACGCGCACGAAGAGCGAGACGAGCACAATGTCCGCGCTCGAGGCTGCTTCGACCAGAGGCTCGACCTCATCGGGGCGCGACCTCGGATCGAGGACGAAGGTCTCGGGCTCGCGGCCCAGCCGGACCCCGAGCTCGCGCGCGAAATCCCGGCCCGGCGGATTTGCGGCGGGAATGTCGTTGACGATCAGATGGACGAGCCGGACCGAAGGCGAGAGCGGCAGCGCGCCCGCCGTCTCACGCACGAGCGTCAGTGCGCGCCTCGCGATCTCTTCGGCGAGCGCGCGGTGGCCGGGGCTGTCGACGACCCGGAACGGCGCCTCCGGATCGGGGCGCGGCGCGGGAAACCGCCGCTTGACGTCCAAGATGCGAGCGATCGAGACGTCGAGACGCCATTCCGGAATGCGGCCGGTCTCGACGGCGCGGCGCACCGCCGCGATCGCCGCATCGGTGTCGGGTGACTTGGGTACCTGGTCCGCGCCCGCGAGGATCGCGCGGACCGCCGCCTCGCCCGGATCGAAGTGGTCCACGATCCCGCCCATGTCGACGGCGTCGGTCACGACCAGACCGGCGAAGCCCAAGTCCTTCCGAAGGAGACCGTCGACAGCCACCGGCGACATCGAAGCGGGCAGCGTGGCATCGCCGGCGACTTCGGAAGGGTCGAGCGTGTACGGGTTCTCGCCCGGCGAGAACGGGCGCTGCGGAGCGGGAGTCGGATCGATCGCGGGAAGCGAGAGGTGGCCGGTCATCACGGCTCCGACTCCCGCGGCGATCGCCGCCCGAAAAGGTACGAGCTCAAGCCGATCCAGCCGGGCGCGGTCGGCGAAGAGGATCGGAAGAGAG
>DASWDK010000067.1:0-2342 GCA_036395335.1 Thermoanaerobaculia bacterium | reverse complement strand
TTGCTGCTCATTGCGTATGTCTCCTCGTTCCGCTCAGAACTCGAGACCGCCCTGACGGGCCGCCTCGGCGAGCGCTTTGACCTTGCCGTGGTAGATGTAGCCGCCGCGGTCGAACACGACCCGCGCGATTCCCTTCCCCTTTGCCCGCTCGGCGACGAGCGTACCGACGCGCGTCGCGGTCTCCCGATTCGCGCCGGTCTTCTTTTCCCCCTTCAGCGCCGCGTCGAGGGAGGATGCGTGCGCGAGCGTCGCGCCCGTCGCATCGTCGATCACCTGAGCGTAGATATGCCGGCCGCTCTTGAACACGGCGAGCCGGGGGCGCTCGCCCGACCCTTTCACCCTCCGGCGCACGCGGGTACGGACCTTACGACGCGCCTCGGTGCGCGCTTGTGATCGGTTCATCGTCTCACTTCCCGCCCGCCTTTCCGACCTTGCGGCGGATGACCTCGCTGGCGTACTTGATTCCCTTCGCCTTGTACGGGTCGGGCACGCGCAACCGACGTATCTCTGCGGCCGTCTGCCCGACCTTCTGCCGGTCCGCGCCCGACACCGTGAGCTTGCCCGCTTTCGCATCGAGCGCCACGGCGATCCCGTCGGGAATGGGGAAATGGATCGGGTGAGAGTAACCGAGCGCGAACACGACCGCTTTGCCTTTGACCTCGGCCTTGTAGCCGACGCCGACGATCTCGAGCTCGCGCGTAAAGCCCTTCGTCACCCCTTCGACCGAGTTCGCGACCAGGCTGCGCACCAGGCCATGCCAGGCGCGCTGCTGCGGCTCGTCGTTCGAGCGCGCGAACCGGACTTCTCCCTCGTCAACTTCGACCGCGATCCCGGGCGGGATCCGGCTGGCGAGCTCGCCCTTCGGCCCCTTGACGCGGACGAACTCGCCGTCGGAGTGGATCTCGACTCCCTTCGGGATCGGCACGGGCATTCTTCCGATGCGTGACACGGCTTTTCTCCTACCAGACGTTGCAGAGGATCTCGCCGCCCAGCCGCGCCTCGCGCGCTTTCCGGCCGGTCAGGACCCCTTTGGACGTGGAAACGATCGAGATTCCGAGGCCGCCCAGGACTTCCGGGATCTCCTTGGCGGGAGCGTAGACGCGTCGGCCCGGCCGCGAGACCCTCTCGAGCCCGGCGACGATCGGAACCCCTTCGCCGTCGTACTTCAGACCGACGCGGAGCACCGGCCGGCCCTTCTCCTCGACCCGCCGCCACGAGGCGATGTAGCCCTCTTCGGCGAGGACTTTCACGACGTCCTCTTTGATGCGCGAAGAGGGGACGTCCACCCGTTCGTGGCCCGCCCGCATTCCGTTGCGGAGCCGGTTCAGCAGGTCGGAGAGCGGATCGTTCGTGCTCATCGCCTCACCACGACGCCTTCACGATGCCCGGGATGTATCCGGCGTTCGCGTTCGATCGGAAACAGATGCGGCAGAGCCTGAACTTGCGGAGCACGCTTCGGGCGCGGCCGCAGACCTGGCAGCGCCGCACCGTCCGCGTCATGAACTTCGGCTTCCTCGCCGACTTGATCCTCATTGCCCTTCTCGCCATGAGATTCCTCTTCGCTTCTCCTGCCCGTCGAGCCGTCAGCGGCCGAAGGGCATACCCAGCCGCTTCAAGAGCGCGAGCGCGCGGTCGTCGCGTCCGGCGGTGGTCACGATCGTTACATTCAGACCTTTGGACTTGTCCGTCTTCGAGTAGTCGATCTCCGGGAAGATGAAATGGTCTCGGACACCGAGCGTGTAGTTGCCCCGGCCGTCGAACGCCTTCGGAGACACGCCGCGAAAGTCGCGCACCCGCGGCAACGCAATCGAGATCAACCGGTCCAGGAACTCGTACATCCGCCGTCCGCGCAGCGTCACCCGGACGCCGATCGGCATCCCGGCCCGCAGCTTGTAGGTCGCGATCGACTTCTTGGCCTTGGTGACGACCGCCCGCTGCCCCGCGATCGCTGAGAGCTCCTCGACGGCGCTCTCGAGGATCTTCGGGTTCGCGACGGCCTCTCCCATCCCCATGTTCAAGATGATCTTGTCCAAGCGCGGCAGCGCCATGACGTTGTCCACGCCGAGCTCCTTGCCCAACTCCGGGAGGATCTCGCGCTCGTATCGTTCTTTCAGTCTCGGAACCATTTCTTCTTCTCGTCTTCCGTATTACGTCTTCCGTTTCAAGCCAGGGCCGCTCCGCTCTTTTTCGCGTAGCGCTCCGGAGTGCCGTCGGCTTCGCGCCGCCGGCCGATCCGGGTCCGCGTGTTGCGGTCCGGGTCGACGAGCATCACGTTGGAGATGTGGATCGGCGCTTCCTTCTCCGAGATCCCGCCGGCGATGTTCTTCGACGGGTTGGGGCGG
>DASWDK010000066.1:0-12975 GCA_036395335.1 Thermoanaerobaculia bacterium | reverse complement strand
CCTCGAGGCAGTCTTCTCGTCGCGGGAGGACGTACACGGACTTCTTCAAAGGTACGGCTCCGACCTTTACCAGGCGCTGTCGGACCTTCGCGCGCAGGTAAAGCGGATTCGGTGGGACCTGATGGATCAAGAGATACCAGGGTAGCGCCCTGCGCGGAGTTGGCTTCCCTCGCGTCTTGCCAACCATATAATCGACTGATATAGCACTTGATCTGTCAATATAGCAACTGCTAGTGTTATGTCGGCGGTGATCAATCGGCCCGGTTCGAGCAGCACCTCTGATTCGAAAGGTGGACGACTGCCGGTTGTCCGCGATGCCTTTCCACCCACTCGGGACTGAGCCCACGCGGCCGGATGGAAGCCGTTCGCGGTCGCCTCGCTCGTTTTACCGATTACTTCGGTCTCGAGCGCAACGTCGTCGCGGTCGGCTCCGCCATGTTTCTGCTCGGGCTGGGGGAGAACCTGTGGAAGAGCTTCGTCCCGAAATATCTCCAGGCCCTGGGCGCGCCGGTGCTCGCGATCGGCCTCTTCGGGACGGTCCGGGATTTCTTGGACGGCGCTTACCAGTATCCGGGAGGCTGGATCGCCGACGCCTACGGCCGGAGACGCGCGCTGCTCCTCTTCGTCGGTCTCGCGTTTATCGGGTACGGCATCTACGCGCTCGCTCCCTCCTGGCTGTTCGTTCTCGCGGGTCTCGTCTTCGTCATGGCGTGGTCGAGCATGGCGAGCCCGACGCTCTTCGCGGTCGTCGGGGACGCGCTTCCCAGGGAGCGTCGGGCGATCGGGTTCACCGTGCAGGCCGTTCTGAGAAGGCTTCCGATCGTCGTCGCGCCGACCCTCGGAGGGTTTGCGATCGCCAGGTATGGAGTTCGAAGCGGCGTTCGCCTGGGCCTCGTCGCGACACTCGCGCTGGCGCTCGTGACGTTCGCGGTGGTGGCGAGAGTCCGCATCCCACTCGTACGAGAAGAGACGGCGACCCGGATCGGGGGAGTCTGGCGGTCCCTGCCCGCGCCACTCAAGTGGCTCCTCTTCTCCGACATTTTCATCCGGACGTGCGAGGGCCTGGTCGACGTCTTTCTGGTTCTTTATGCGACGAACGTCGTGGGCGTGAGCGCGCCCCGCTACGGGGCGCTCATCGCCGTGCAGATGTCGACGGCGATCCTGGTCTACGTCCCCGCTTCGAAGATCGCCGACCGCGCAGGAAGGAAGCCCTTCGTCATCGCCACCTTCCTCTGTTTCGCGGCCTTCCCGCTGGCCGTCGTGCTCTCGCGGAGCTTTCTCGGGCTCGTGGCCGCGTTCGTGGTCGGGGGGCTTCGCGAGATCGGCGAGCCCGCGCGAAAGGCCATGATCGTGGACCTCTCGCGGCCCGACATCCGCGCGCGGTCCATCGGGCTTTATTACCTCGTTCGCAGCTCCGCGATCGCACCCGCGGCGTTCGCTGGCGGGCTTCTCTGGAAAATCGCACCGCCCGTTCCGTTTCTCGTTGCCGGCGTGGTCGGCCTGGCGGGCACTCTCCTGTTCGCACTTACGGTGGAAGAGCAATACGCAGCGTGATTCACGGAACGGGTCTTGCTCGGGATCAGAAGGGAGGATTTCAATGACACGATGGGTCGAAGTTGCCGTCCTTCTCCTTGTTCTTTCGCTTCCCGTGGGCGCCGCCGGGCGCCCCGACGCCGCGACGATCGAGAGACTGACCGGCGCCAAGGGCTCCTGGAACGAGAAGGAGGGCGTCTTCAAGGTTTCCGTTCCGCGCTCGGATCTCGCGGTGTCCTCGGGGAGAGTCCGGATCACGCCAGCGCTCGGGCTGACGTCCTGGGCTTCGTTCACCGGCTCCGGAAGCGCTTCCATGGTGATGGGAGACATGGTGCTGACCGAGGCGCAGGTCAACCCGGTCATGAGCGTCGCGCTCGACAGCGGCCTCGAAGTGACCGCGCACAATCATTTTCTCGGTGAAGCGCCTCGCGTGATGTTCCTTCACGTCGCTGGAATGGGCAGCGAAACCGATCTCGCGGCCGCGATCGGCAAGGTCTTCGCGGGAATGCACGATCGCCGCCGCGAGATGCACTCGCCAAGCGCCGCCGGGATCGACCCAGCGCGCACGTCGCTCGATCCCGCGAAGATCGAACGCCTTCTGGGAGTGAAGGGTGAGCTGAAGGACGGCGTCTACAAGATCGTCGTCGGACGAGCGGCGCGCATGCACGGGCAAGATCTGGGAGGGGCGATGGGTGTCAACACCTGGGCGGCGTTCGCGGGATCGGACGCCAGAGCCGTCGTGGACGGCGACTTTGCGAGGCGCGAGTCGGAGCTGCAAGACGTTCTGAAGGCGCTCCGCCACGCCGGAATCGACATCGTCGCGATCCACAACCACATGTCGGGAGAGGATCCCCGGATCGTGTTCCTCCACTACTGGGGGATCGGCCGGGCCGAGGATCTGGCGCGTGGAGTCCGTCTGGCCTTGGAAAAAAGCGGCGGCGTTCCCGCCTCACGCGAGTGAGAGATCGGCGCCTCAGAGCTCGATCTCGAACGCGATTCGGACGAAGGCGTTCTTCTCTCCGGCGAAATTCTTGCCGCCACCCGCCTTGACGTATGCCTCAGGCGAAATCCGGTACCAGACCTGCGGGATGACGACCGTCTCGTTTTCCAGAGCGATCTCGCGGCGGAGCTCCAGGCCTGTGCTCCAGCGCCCGAAAGCGGGCGAGCGAATCCCAGCGGCGGCTTCGAATGAGGATCGGCGGGGCTCGTCCAGCACGATCGAGTAAAAGAAGTTCGTCGTAACGTTCCATCCCGCGAAGTCGCGGGAGATGACCAGGCGCGGCTCCAGGAGGCGCCGCCGGCGCCCTTCGGGGTCGCGGCGCACTTCATATTCGAGAGAAGCCGCGGGATCGACGGCGTGGAGGCCCTCCTCCCCGAAACGATAGCGAAGCTCGAGAAACCCTTCGGAAAAAGCGAATGGCCCTCCGGCTCGCTGCAGCCACCGCGCTGACAGATCGGCCATCAGATGATTCGTGATGCCGTACTCGATTCCGGCCGTGTGTCGCAGCGCGCGGGGCTCGTCCTGCCCGTCCAGCCAGTACTCGAGCTCGAGCTCTCGCGCCTCGAGGGTCACGAATACGAAGGTGTCGCCGAGATAGTCGTCTTTGTGCGCCAGAAGGGCACCGGGGAGAAGCCACAGAGCGAGCCCTAAAGCGGCTGCCGTCACCCTCCGACTGCTCATCGCCCAATCCTAGCCCGTCGTCCTGCTCTCGCCTTGGCGGCTCGGCTGTTCATTCTCTGTTCATCTCGGGTGACGGCTGTCACGGTTTTTGCTCTGTTTCCCTGTGGCCACAATCGTGCTGGCCAAGAGAGGTGACAAGTGATGAAGCGCGTGATTGGAATCGTGGCCGCTTTCTGCTTTCTCGCGGCAGCACAGGCGGCCCTCGCCCAGACCACCGTCCACACGGAGAGCAAGACCAAACAGACCGGCCCGGGCCCGAACGTCAAGACGAAGAGCGAGACCGTCATCGGGACCGTCAAGGAGTACGAGGCGGGCAAGAAGATCAAGATCACCGGTCCGAACAACAAGGACTACTCCTTCGACCTCGATGAAGCCGTGCGCATCGACGGCACGATCGCCGTCGGCGAGATGGCAAAGGTCGAGTGGGTGAAAGGGGACAACGGCAAGCAGAAGGTGACAGTAATCGCTCCGTACAGCGCTCCGTCTGGAGTCGGTACCGGCAGCACGGCGAAGTCGATGCCGGCCGCGGGCGAGACCATGGCCATGAAATCGGAGACGACGGTCCACCAGCCCGGACCGAACGTCGAGACGAAGACCGAGACCGTCGTCGGCACCGTCAAGGAGTTCGAGGCGGGCAAGAAGATCACCGTCACGGGTCCCGACAAGGACTACTCCTTCGACCTGGACCAAAACGTGTCGATGAAGGGAACCGTTGGGGTCGGCCAGAGGGTGAAGGTCGAGTACACGAAGGGCGACATGGGCAACCACGTCACGGTGATCTCCCTCGTGAAACGAACGAAGAGCAAGTAGGCAAAGCGGCCGGAATCGTTGCGCGGGGCGGGCCGCTCCAGGGCGGCCTGCCTCAGCGTGGGAGCGTCGCCGTCAAGTCCGTTTTCGCCAAGCGGCGCGCGGCCTCCCGGAGCGTCTCCTCTTTTTTCGCGAAGTTGAAGCGGGCCCGCGTTCGGCCTCCGTTCGTCGCATAGAAGCTCGAGCCCGGAACCGCGACGACGCCGGCGCGGCGGGCCAGAAACTCGACGAAAGCGCGATCGTCCCGCCATCCGAGCGCGGCGGCATCGGCCATCACGTAGTACGCGCCCTGAGGCGGGGTGAAGGCGAGGCCCGCCCGTTCGAGTCCGGCCAGGAGGATTTCACGTCTCGCGGCATACGACCGGCGAAGCTGCCGATAGTACGAATCGGGCAGGGCGAGCGCGGCCCGACCCGCCTCCTGAAACGGCGCCGGAGCGCAGATCGTCAGGTAATCATGGACCTTCCGGATGCGCGACGTCAGCGGCGCGGCCGCGACCGCCCAGCCGATCCGCCAACCGGTCACCGCGTAGCTCTTTCCGAGACCCGACAACGTGACCGTCGAGTCCTCCATCCCGGGAAGCGATCCGAGCGAGACGTGCTCATGGCCTTCGAACCAGATGTGCTCGTAGATCTCGTCCACCACCGCGATGACCCCGGACCGGGAGCAGATCCGTGCGATCTCGGAGAGCTCCCCGCGAGTCAGCACGCGACCCGAAGGGTTTCCCGGCGTGTTCAACAGCAGGAGCCGCGTTCGGCGGCCGACGGCCTTCTCGAGTGCAGCCAGGTCGAGCGAGTAGTCCGGCTCTCGGAGTGGCACGAAACGCGGCCGGACCCCGGCGAGGATGCAGGCGGGCAGGTAGTTTTCGTACCACGGCTCGAAAATGATCGCTTCGTCTCCCGGTTCGGTGAGCGCGAGGACCACGGCGACCTCGGCTTCGGAAACGCCGCAGGTGATCGTGATTTCCGTTTCCGCGTCGGGCTGCATGCCGTTCATCCGCGCGTACTTTTCGGCGACCGCCCGGCGGAACTCGGGAGAGCCCCACGTGAAGGAATACTGGTGCTGGCCCGGCTCCGAGATCGCTCGCGAAAGAGCCGCGACGACCTCGCCGGGAGGCTCAAAGTCCGGCAGGCCCTGAGCAAGGTTGATCCCGCCGACCTCGGCACCGAACCGGCTCATCTCCCGGATGACGGATTCTCCGAATCCGTCGGTCCGCTTCGACAAGACCGGTTGCAGGCGCCGCTTGCGGGCAGGACGCCGCGCCGTCGTCTTCTTTCCGCTCGCCATTAGACTCGTCCGGAAGTATCCCCTACGAGACTGTCTTGCAACCCGTGACGCCGACGAGCCCGACCTCCTCCGGCCTCCACCGGACGCTCTCGCACGTCGAGTACTTCACCTTCGGCTTCGGAACTATGGTGGGCGTGGGGTGGGTCGTCCTCATGGACGACTGGCTCGGACGCGGCGGCCCCGGCGGGGCGGCGCTCGGATTCCTCTTGGGCGGCGTGCTTCTCCTCCCGATTGCGCGAACCTATGGCCGGCTCGTCGCGCGCTTTCCGGACGCCGGCGGTGAGATCGCCTACGCGGAGCGGGTTCTCCCGGCGTCGGCCGCGTTCGGAGCCGCGTGGACGATGGTCCTCTCCTACGCGATCGTCTGTCCCTGGGAAGCCGCGGCGATCGGAAACCTGCTCGCCCGCGTGGTTCCTGCGTTGAACACGTTTCCCCTGTACGAAGTCGCCGGTCGGACGATCTTCGCCCCCCGTCTGGCGCTCGGGCTCGCGCTGACGGCGGCGATCGCGTGGCTGAACGACCGCGGCATGCGATTTTCCGGCGTCCTGCAGGACTTCGCCACCTTCGGGCTGCTCGCGCTCGTCGGGCTCTTCGTCGCGCTCGCCTTCGTCCGCGGGAGCCCGTCCCATTTCGAACCGCTGTTTGCGCGTCCCGGCGCGTCCGGAGCGTGGCTCTCGATCCTGCTCGTTCTCCAGATCGTGCCGTACTTCATGACCGGCTTCGAATCGGTCGGAAAGGAGTCGGAGGAAGCACGTCCCGGTTTTCCGTCGCGCCGGTTCGGATGGGCGATCACGCTCGCGGAGGTCTCCGGCTTCCTGTTCTACGCGACGATCATCGTCGCGGTCGCATGGATCTTTCCGTGGAGGGATCTCGTGACAGGCCACCTCGGCACGGAGGCCGCCTTCGCGCAAGCCTTCCGTTCGCCGCTGATCGCGCGCCTGGTCGTCTTCGCCGCCTTTCTCTCGCTCGTCAAGATCTTCAACGGCAACTTCGTCGCTGCAACGCGGATGTTGTATGGAATCGCGCGGCGGGGGCTCGTTCATCCCGGCCTCGCGCGCGTGCATCGAGAGCGCGGCACTCCCCGCAACGCAATCCTTCTCATGGCGGCGCTCTCCGCCCTCGGAGCATTCCTGGGCGACGCCGTGCTCATTCCGATCTCCGAAGTGGGGTCTCTGGCGGTGGGCGTGGGGTGGCTGTCGAGCTGCGTCGCGGCGCTCGCGCTCGGAGTTTCCGGAGCAGTTGCAGCGGCGGCGGGCGCATTCGTCGCGCTCGCGGTCGTGTCGATCAAAGTCTTGCCGGGCGTACCGGGGAGCTTCACCGCCGCGGAGTGGATCGCGTTCGGGCTCTGGTCCGCGCTCGGTCTGGCGTTCTGGGTCGCCCGCCGCCGCACCGTCCGTTGACCCCGGACGTGGACACTCCTGGCACGACCGATGCTTTGACGACCGCGGGAGGGCGACATGGGCTTGATCCTGCTCATCATCCTGATTCTCCTGGTCCTCGGGGTCGTCCCGACGTGGCCATACAGTAGAGGGTGGGGCTACTGGCCGAGCGGCCTTGTCGGTTTGATCCTGCTCATCGTCATCATTCTGTTGATCACGGGGCGCCTCTAGCGGCCGGGTTTCCCGGAAACTGGCATCCGGTTGGCACGATCGCGAGACGCGCCGGGCAAGGGAAGATCTCCTGCTTCCGCTCTCACGATCGCGGCCGGTCTCGCGATCCTAACGATCGGAGCTTCGCGCTCGCTGGCGGACGGCGCATCGGGCGAGCAGACCCGCGACCGGACCGTCGTGGGGCTTCACTTCAACAAGCTCGCGAACGCCGCCTTCACGAGCCGCGCGACTTCGGAGAACGTCCCGCTGCCGCAGTGGATGTCGGTCTTTGCGGCGACCGACACGGCGCCGATCGAGATCACGACTCCGATTCCTCACGGCCTGACCAGCGGGGACACCGTGCTGATCAAAGACGTCTCCGGGAACACCGCGGCGAACGGTTGGTGGACAATCACGGCCCGGACTCCGACGACGTTCGCGCTCGAGGGGTCGGAAGGCAACGGGAGCTACGCCGGAGGAGGATCGGTTTTTCCGGCGGCCGGACAGCCTCCGCCTCCCGGGCCGGCGGACGAACGCCGTGAGCTCGGCTGGACGCCGTGGTACTCGGGTCCGGCCGTCTTTCCCCAGACGGAGTTCTTCCGCTCGGACGGCGCACGTTCGACCGAGGAGGTCTATACGTTTCCCAACCCGGCGCCTGCCACGAGCTTCCTCTCCCAGGGAATCTCCGGCTCGCTCTTTCGGCCGGGGGAGCGTCTCTGCCTTTCGATCGAAGCGCGGATGGCCGATCGCGCTTCCGATGCGCAAAGCCTGACGCTCTTCGTCACGGCGGCTCTCGCTTCCGTTCGGGTCTACAGCGCGAGTTACCCGGCAGCGCTCTTGACGCCGGAGTATCGGCGCTTCTCGCTGTGCTTCACTCTCGATTCCACTCCCATACCCGAGGATTCGGTGCTCTGGGTCGAATTCGTCAACGAGGTTCGGAGGCGCGGCCCCTCGCCGGCGATGTATTGGACCCGCCCCCTGCTCAACGAGGGAGCCGAGCCCATCCCCTGGACGCCGACCGTCGAGCCGCTACCCCGGACGCACGCGTTCTATTGAGGCGGAACCAGGCCGACTCCTCGGAGGATGTCCTTGTACCGCGGGTCCGCGCGAAGGGGGTCGATCTTCGAGTCGGCCATCGTCCAGGGCATGCAGTCGGCCCGCTCCGCGACGCCCTTCTGGAGCCAGTCGAAGGCGGCGTCTTTCTGCCCGAGGCCCGTGTAGATCGTTGCAATTTCGTAGGGACACACGTAGCGCTTCTCGGCGCGGCCGGTCAGCTCGGCGACGATTCTCTTCGCGTCGGCGGTACGCCCTGCTTGAGCGTAGGCGCCTCCGAGAAACTCCAGGATCGTGACGCTGCGATCCATCTTTGCTGCCCCCTCGAGTTCCCGGATGGCCTCGTCGACCTTTCCGGTCTTCTCCAGGGCGAGCCCCAGATAAGTGTGTCCCCACGGAGAGTTCGGGTTCATCTCGACCCACTCGCGCGCAAGCTCGAGCGCCCGGTCGTACCTCCGGGCGCCGTAGTACACCCATGAGGCGTCCGCCAGGATGATCGGAGAGAGCGGGTCGAGCCGCTTCGCCCGCTCGATCTCGGCGATCGCTTCGGCATGACGTTTGTTCGCCGTGAAGTAGAGCGCAAGGCCGTCGTGCGCTTCGGCGAGGTTGGGGTTGAGCTCGATCCCCCGCCGGAACTCGCGTTCGGCGCCGGCCCAGTCGAAGTCGTAAAACATCTTCACGGAGGCGAGTGAGACGTGCCCCTCCGCGAGGGAGCCGTCGAGCTCGACGGCCTTCTGCGCCGCCGCCTTCGCCTTTGGCATCACCTCGAGAGGCGAACGGTAGATGCTCCGGAGCGCGGAATAGGAGTCGGCAAGACCAGCATACGCGCGCGCGTCGAGAGGGTCCTTCCCGATCGCCTCGTTGAAGAACGCGATGGCTTTCCCGATCGTGTCTTCCGTCCCCTGTCCGAGTGAGTAACGCCCCTTGAGATAGGCCTCCTGTGCTTCGGGCACGACGGGTCGGCTTCTCGCGAGCCGCGCCTTCTCTACGGGATTCACCCTCGCGCGAACCTCCAACGCGATTGCCTGGGCGATCTCCGCCTGGAGTCCGAGGACGTCGCGGAGATCCCGTTCGTAGTCTTTCGCCCAGAGATGCTCGTCCCTCCGGGCGTCGATCAGCTGCGCGGTGACCCGGACGCGACCGCCGGAACGCGTCACCGAACCTTCGATGACTCCGTCGACGTTCAGCTCCCGCGCAATCTGACCCAGAGGCTTCTTCGTGTCTTTGTACTGCATCGCCGACGTCCGGGAGATGACCCGCAAAGTCCCGATCTGGGCGAGACGCGAGATGAGCGCTTCGGTCATTCCGTCGGAGAAGTATTCCTGGTCGGGGTCGCGGGAGAAGTTCTGGAGCGGCAGAACAACGAGCGACGCCAGCCGCCGCGGTCCGCCGGCGGAGGTCGCGTTCGGGAGCCGTTGCCAGATCAGCAGGCCGATCGCGAGCAGAGCGGCGGCGAGCGGCACGAGGAGCGTCGGGCCAGGGCGGGAACGCCGGAACGCTCGCGGCGCGGCCGTTTCGGTCGAGGCATCGGTGAGCGCGAAGGCGACGTCGCCGGCGGAATGGAAACGGCGGGTCGGTTCCTTTTCCAGACAGCGACGAACGACCCGGTCGAGCGCCGGCGGCGCATCGGGACTCGCGTCGCCGACCGATGGAGGCTGCTCCTTCAGGATCATGCTCATCGTCTCGGCCGGCGAGTTGCCTCGGAACGCGCGCTTTCCGGTCAGCATCTCGTAGAGGACGGCGCCGAAGGAGAAGATGTCCGAGCGTGCGTCGGCGGGCAGCCCGCGCACCTGCTCAGGAGACATGTAGCCCACCGTCCCGAGCGTCACGCCCGCCTCTGTGACGGCGGAGAGCGTCGCCGCCTCCGCAGCTTCGGCGGCGGCCGTCTCCTGTTGGGTGAGCTTCGCGAGCCCGAAATCCAGAATCTTGACGCGGCCGTCGCGGGTCACGAAGAGGTTCTCCGGCTTCAGGTCCCGATGGATGACGCCCTTTTCGTGCGCGGCCGCGAGCCCGCGAGCGATCTGCACCGCGTATTCGACCGCCTCCGCCGGACGGAGCGGACCCTGTGTCAGCCGCTCGCGGAGAGTCCCCCCCTCGAGAAGCTCTTCGACGATGTAGGGGGAGCCGTCGTGCTCGCCGACGTCGTAAACGACCAGGACGTTTGGATGGTTGAGAACGCCGGCCGAGCGCGCCTCCTTCTCGAACCGGCGAAGGCGCTCGGCGTCCCTCGAGAAGGATTCCGGCAGGACCTTGATCGCGACCTCGCGGCCGATCCGCGGGTCGCGTCCGCGGTAGACCTCACCCATGCCTCCGACTCCCAGCGGCGACAGGACCTCGTAGGGGCCCAGACGCGTACCAGCGGAAAGAGTCATGTGCTTTTGACAGTCCGGATTCTAGCGTCCGGGGATCGCACCGGTTGGAAAGGATCTTGCTCTCTCATCCGCGTCCGGAGGCAGAAATCAAAGGCAGACGGTCGAATCCCTTGCCCGCCGAAGAAGCTCTCCGCGTGAAACGGACCAGGGCACGAGGACGCCTCGCCTTCTTCGTGAGCGCTCTCCTGTCGGCCGCTTCGGTCCTGGTGGTCGCTCGGTCGGCGAAGAGCGATGCGGCCCTGCCCCTCGAGAAGATCAAGCTCCCGGCCGGGTTCGAGATCCGCGTTTACGCACGCGTCCCGGAAGCCCGCTCGCTCGCGCGGAGCCCGAGGGGGACTCTCTTCGTCGGAACCCGGGAAGACGGGGGACTCTACGCCGTTCGCGACTCCGGCCGGCCGGGCTCGGTCGTCCGGATCGCACGGGGCCTCAACATGCCCAACGGCGTTGCGTTCCGCGACGGCGCGCTCTACGTGGCCGAAGTCCACCGGGTGTTCCGCTACGACGGGATCGAGTCGCGACTGGAGAACCCTCCCGCGCCGGTCGTCGTCCACGAATTCCCGCCCGATCACCACCACGGCTGGAAGTTCATCGCGTTCGGACCGGACGGGATGCTCTACGTGCCGGTGGGAGCGCCCTGCAACATCTGCCAGCCCGAGCCGCTCTACGCGGCGATCCACCGCATGCAGCCGGACGGCTCGGGATTCGAGACTTTCGCCCGCGGCGTACGCAACACGGTCGGCTTCGACTGGCATCCCGATACGCACGAGTTCTGGTTCACCGACAACGGCCGCGACATGCTCGGCGACGACATCCCACCCGACGAGCTCAACAATGCACCGCGGCCCGGAATGGACTTCGGATATCCGACCTGCCACGGCAGGAACATCTCGGATCCGGGGCTGGGCCGCCGGAGGCCGTGTTCCGCGACGACACCTCCCGCCCTGGAGCTGGGTCCCCACGTCGCGGCGCTCGGCATGCGGTTCTACACGGGCAGGATGTTCCCCGAAAAATACCGGAAGGGAATCTTCATCGCCGAGCATGGCTCCTGGAACCGGTCTCACAAGATCGGTTACCGCGTCATGTTCGTGCCGCTCGAGAACGGCCGGCCGGCGGGATACGAGATCTTCGCGGAAGGCTGGCTACAGGGGGAAAAGGCGTGGGGCCGTCCGGTGGATGTCCTCGTCACTCCCGACGGCGCGCTGCTTCTCTCCGACGACGAAAGCGGAACGATCTATCGAATCGGTTACCGGGGATAGTTCTCGCCGAAATCTGGTATCCTCGTTTCCCAAGTTGAACAATTCGGACACCGCGTGGGTCCTCGTCGCGACGGCCCTGGTGCTCCTCATGACTCCCGCCCTCGGCTTCTTCTACGGAGGGCTGGTCCGCAGGAAGAACGCTCTTAACACGATGATGATGAGCGTCTGCGCGCTCGGTTTCGTCGGCCTCGGCTGGGCCCTCGTCGGGTACTCGCTCGCGTTCGGCCGCGGCAACGCGTGGATCGGCGATCTCTCGATGACGCTGCTCCGCGGCGTCGGGCTCGAGACTCATGGCACGATTCCGCACCTTCTCTTTTTCGCGTTCCAGGGAACCTTCGCGATCATCACTGCGGCCTTGATCTCGGGAGCGATCGTCGAGCGCATGCGGTTCGGCCCGTACCTCGCGTTCCTGACGCTGTGGGGGCTCTTCGTCTACGCTCCGATCGCCCACTGGGTGTGGGGCGGAGGCTGGCTGGCGCGCCTGGGCGCGCTCGACTTCGCCGGCGGCACGGTCGTTCACGTCAACGCGGCGGCCGCCGCGCTCGTCGTCGCGCTCCTCCTCCGGCCCCGCAAGGACTACGCGCGCCGCGCGATCCTCCCGCACAACGTACCGTTCACCCTGCTCGGCGCCGGACTCCTGTGGTTCGGGTGGTTCGGCTTCAACGGCGGCAGCGCGCTCGCCGCGAACGGGATCGCCACGCTCGCCTTCGTCAATACGATGCTCGCGCCGATCGCGACGCTCGTCGTCTGGACGCTCCTCGACCTGTCGCGCACCGGTCGGGCGACCGCGGTCGGCGCGGCGACGGCGATCGTCGTCGGCCTGGTCGCCGTGACGCCGGCCGCGGGGTTCGTGAGTCCGATCTCGGCGATTCTGCTCGGCGCGGTTGCCGCGGCCCCGAGCTACTTTGCTCTCCTGTGGCGTGCCGGGACGCGCGTGGACGACTCGCTCGACGTCGTCGCCGCCCACGGAGTCGGCGGCACCGTCGGTGCTCTTCTGACCGGCGTCCTGGCGCAGAAGTCGTGGAATGGCGTCGCGGACGGTCTCCTCTTCGGCAACCCGCGACAGCTCGCGATCCAGGCCGCCGCAGTCCTCGGCACGATCGCGTTCAGTGCGGCGGGTACCTTCGCGATCGTAAAGGTCCTCGGGCTCGCCGGTCCGGTTCGCGCGACCGCGCGGGACGAAGGTCTGGGCCTCGACGTGACGCAGCACGGCGAAGAGGCGTATTCGCGAGGAGAGGGCGCGATCCTCGTGCTGCACGAGGCGAGCGCGCCGCGCGGCCTTCCGGTCGCGGCGGCCACGTTCGTCGAGACCGGGGCCGGCTCGCCGTGAAGCTCGTCGTCGCGGTCGTGCGGCCGGAGAAGCTCGGCGACGTGCTGGAGTCGCTTTTTCGCGCCGAAG
>DASWDK010000065.1:0-4371 GCA_036395335.1 Thermoanaerobaculia bacterium | reverse complement strand
AATCGTCCCGCCGTGAGCCTCGACGATCTGCCGGACGATCCAGAGCCCGAGCCCGAAACCTCCGTAGTTGCTTTTCGAAACGGCCCGCTCGAAACGCTGGAAGATGCGCGCCTGGTGTTCGGGTGCGATCCCGATTCCGTGATCTCGCACCGTCAACCGCGCGAAGGCGGCGTCTCCATCGATGCTCACCTCGATCGGTTGCCCGGCGCCGTACTTGATCGCGTTCGAGAGGAGATTAGAAACGACCTGCTCGATTCGGAGCGGGTCCCAGAAACCCGCGCTCCCCGGATCGATGGCGACCGTGATCGGACATCGCGCGCGCCTCCGATCCTCTTCCTGCCTGGCGACGACGTCCTGGACGACCGCGGCGAGATCCACCTCCTCGCGCTCGAGCTCCATCCGTCCTCCCGTGATCCGGGTGATGTCCAGCAGGTCGTTGATCAGCCCGGTCAGGCGGGTCACCTGGCGATCGACGGTCGACAAAGCGCTCGCCGAAGGAGATGCCGCCGATTCCCCTTTGCGCAGGAGCCGCTGTACCTGCAGCTGGAGGGTCGTCAGTGGAGTCTTCAATTCGTGCGAGGCGATCGAGAGGAAATCCTCGCGGGCCGCGATCGCTTCCTGCGCTTCCCGGTAGAGCCGGGCATTGTCGATGGCGGCCGCCTCGGCGCTGGCACGCGCCTGGTGCTCCGTCTCGTAGAGCGAGGCGAGCGTTCGGGTGACCGGAATGGAGAGGGCCGCGAGGAGCAGCAACGCTCCCCCGCCGGCGGCGAGAATCGCGATCGACGCCCAGAGATTCTCGGTCTCCGCCCTCTGCTGCGCTTCGCGGAGCAACTCGTGCTTGTGAGCGAGAAAAGCTCCGATCGCCCGGTCGAGGAGTTCGCGGCGCGGGGCGGTCGTCATCTCGATGTACCGGCCGAGCTGTTCGGGAGTCGCGCCTCCGCTCCGAAGCGCCAGGCCCTTGCCCGCCTCCTCTTCGTAACCGAGATCGGCCTGCTCGACGGCAGCGAGAAGGACCGCGTCCTTTCCCGAGGCGGTCCGCCGGAGCCGCAGGAGGTGCGAGAGGACCTCGACGCGACCCCGCTGCAGTTTCACCAGGAAATCGGTCTCGCCCGTGATTAGGTAACCGCGAAAGCTCGCGACGCGGCGCTCGAGAGCGGCGCGAAGAAGTTCGACGTCGATCAGTTCCTCCGCCTGCCGGTAAGCCTCATGGTCGCTCTCGAGCGCGGCCTTCAAGGCGACGGCCGACGTCACGGCCACGAGAAGCACCAGAATCGCGGAGGCGGAAAAACCGATGACGACCTTCTGCCGGAAGGTCAGAGGGGGAATCATGGCGGACAAGAGTCGTCGAAGAGGTTCTTCGAATTCCCGGAGTGACCAGAGGAATCCCGCCGCATGCTCCACGATGATGCGCCGATGAGTCCGCTGTTTCCACTCACCGAGACGGGGCGGCGTGTCGCGTCGGATACGATTCCGCCATGACCGCTGGAAGCCGTGCTGCCCTGGTGACCGGGGGTACGCGGGGGATCGGGTTCGCCGTGGCGCGCCGTCTCGCCCAGGAGGGGCTCGAAGTCGCCATCTCGGGGCGGAGCAGGGAAAGCGTTTCCTCCGCGCTGAAGCGGCTCGAGAAGGCCGCCCCGTCGGGACGCTTCGCCGGCCGGGACGCCGACGCCCGCAGCGAATCGGACCAGCGGGCTCTCGTCGATTTCGTCGGGCAGATCTTCGGCCGTCTGGACGTGCTCGTCAACAACGCCGGCATCGGCGACTTCGACTCGATCGAGAAGCTCGACCCGGAGCGGTTTCGGGCCGTCATCGAAACGAATCTGTTCGGTCCCTACTACGCGACCCATTTCGCAATTCCTCTGATGAAGAAGGGGGGCGGAGGCTTCATCGTCAACATCGCGTCTCTTGCCGGGATCAACGCCTTCGCGGGTGGCAGCGCGTACAACGCCTCGAAGTTCGGGCTCCTCGGATTCTCGGAGTCCTCGATGCTCGACCTGCGGCACCAGGGAATCCGCGTCGCGGCGATTCTGCCCGGCTCGGTCGCGACCGAGTTCGGACACTCGCACGGCGATCGCAATCACTCGTGGATGCTCTCTTCCGACGACGTCGCCGAGGCGGTCGCGGACTTGATCCGATTCCCCGATCGCGCGATCGCATCCCGCATCGACCTGCGCCCGTCGCGTCCGCCGAAGCGCTGACTTCGGGGGATTCGACGTCGTCTGCCGGGCCGCTTACTCGACCCGTTCGATCCGACCCTCGATCTTCGCCGTCACGCGACGGTCGGGCAACGAGCGAATGGTTTCTTCGGTCA
This sequence comes from Thermoanaerobaculia bacterium, assembly GCA_036395335.1. Classification (GTDB taxonomy): domain Bacteria; phylum Acidobacteriota; class Thermoanaerobaculia; order UBA5066; family Gp7-AA6; genus Gp7-AA6. The sequence continues at coordinate 2,060 of DASWDK010000065.1, read as the reverse complement.
TGGCCCGCCACGGCTGCGCGCCGGAGTCGAGCCGTTTCGGGCTCGTCCCGCCGCGCCCCTTCGAGAAGAGCGCATAGCCGTCGCGATAGCCGTTCTCCCAGACGTAGTCGAGCGACGCCGCCGAGTAGTGCCGCGCGAGGTCGAGCGGCTGGAACCGGCCGCCCCGTGGAGAAACCTCTACTTCGGAAGGCGCGATCGTGTACGTGGGCTCCTCCGGAGTCCCCGAGACGTGGTAGCGGAAGTGGATCCCCGAGACCTGCAGAAAACGTCCGTGCCCCGTGTGAACCTTCGAGACCGATGTCCGAAGGAGGTCGAGCAGCTCGGCACCCGTGATCTCGAAGGAGACGACCGCATTGTCGAAGTAGAAGATGCCCTCGAGATCGTAGTTGCGGATCGGCCCGGGAGGAATGTCGTCGTTGATCCGGATCGCGCCGCCGTTCAGAAACCCGACGTCGGTCTTCATCCTCTCGCGCAGCACGTCGGCGAGAAAGTTGCCGAGCGCCGTTTCCCGCCCGCGCACTGCGGGCTCGACTCCTTCCAGGAGGTTCCGGGTCTCTCCCACGACCTCCCGGATGTCCCGGCCCGTCTGTGCCTTGACGGCGGCGGCCAGCTCCGCGAGCGAGGCCTGGACCTCACCATCCACCGCGGCGTCCTTCTCGACGTCCGACCCGAGAGAGACTTTTCGAAACGCGTCGTCGAGCGACCCGTCCGGCGAGACGCGGACGTCGTGCACGATCGCCGTCTTCGCGTCCGCATCCGCCTTGGTGATCCAGGTTCTTCCCACCTTGCGTTGCAGGAAGATGTGCTCGTGCCCTCCGACCACCAGCCCGATCGCGGGAAAGTCGCGTGCCAGCCGCTCGTCTTCGTCGAGGTCCTGGTGCGTCAACGCCACCACCGCCTTCGCACCGCCCGCGCGCAGCCTTTCCAAAGCCTGCTCGACGGCGGCGCGGCGTTCTCGAAGGTCGTAGTCGTACCTGACGTAGTCGCGCGGCTGGGCGTCGGTCGTCAGCCCGAAGATTCCGATCGAAACGCCCGCGATCTCTTTCACGACGGAGTCGTGCACGTTCGCGAGACGTGTGGAGAGAGGCGCACCGCCCGCCGACGGGTCGCTCCGATACCGGACGTTCGACGACACCCAGGAGAAATCGGACTGCGCGACGCGGCCGAGGAGGACCCCCGGATCCCGGTCGTCGAACTCGTGGTTTCCGAAGACCACGAAGAACCCCGGATCGAAGCCCGCGGGATCGCCGTCGAGAAGGTTGAGAACGCGGATCATCGGCTGGGCGCGCAAGTACTTGCTCATGACCGACGGAAAGAGGAGGTCTCCGGCGTGGAGGAGGAGGACCGGCCGCCCCTCCGCCTCGAGCTTCCGGCGCAGCGTCCGCACGCGCGCGAGGCCTCCCAGGTGTCCTCCTTCCAGCCCCTCGATCTTGTAGACGTCGTTGATCTGGAGAATCGTGAAGCGGGCTTCGGCCGGCGGCGCCCCGGGGGAGCGTGCGGTCGGTCCGAGCGCCGGAGTGCCCGCACACGAAACGGTCAGAGCGAGCCCGATCGCGAGGAAAGCGCGCGTCACCGTCGGGGCCGCCCATCCGTCCGCGCCGCGCGGACCCAGACACGGACGTATTCCGGACGAGGCGGCGTCTCGCCGCGCTGCGCCGCAATCCGCGAGAGGCGCGCGGTGAGCTCGTCGGGATCCGAAGAGGCGAGATCCGCCACCGAGCGGATTCCCGCCGCTTCGAGAAGACGCGCGGCGGGAACGCCCATTCCCTTGTGCAGCGCGAGCGACGCATCCCGCCCCGCACGCTCGAGGACGACGGTGGCGATTCCTGTGCGCGAGGCGACCGCCGCCAGACCGGCGCGGCGGACGGCACGATCGAGGCGCTCGGGTGTCGGGATGCCGGCGGCGCGCAGCCGTTGGACCGCCGAGGCGTCGAGCGAGGGCAGGTCCGCGAGGACCGGTCGCACCGACTGGACGTTTCGATCGAGAGCGGCGACGGAAGCCCAGACGCTGAAGACGATCGCCGCGGCGGCGGCGAGGCGCCGTTGCCGAGCGCGAAGGC
>DASWDK010000064.1:0-2608 GCA_036395335.1 Thermoanaerobaculia bacterium | reverse complement strand
GACGACCTCGACTTTCTCGGCGTCGAAGGCGCGCGCGGCGCGGGCCAGATCCTCGACCTTCTTTTTGTCGGTGAAATCGTTCTTCGACAGCATCCCGCGGTCGAGCAGCGCGCGGACGAGGCCCTCCGGGATGCCGCGGGTTGCGAGCTTGTCGATCTGCCCGCGGTAATCCTCCATCTTCTCGAGCAGAGCGACGAGCCTGGCGCCCGCAGCCGACGCGCCGGACATCTCGGAAGTCAGCGAACGGTCCTCCCCGATCCGGGCGAGCAGGAACCGCGACATCTCCTTCTCGTCCTTCAAGAACGTCTCCTTCTTCCCCTCGGCGACCTTGAAGAGCGGAGGCTGCGCGATGTAGACGAACCCCTTGTCGATCAATGCCGCCATGTGCCGGAAGAAGAACGTCAGCAGCAGCGTTCGGATGTGGCTCCCATCCACGTCGGCGTCGGTGTTGTGGCAGCAGAGGCCGCCCATCCCGGCGATGAAGTTCTCATCCCCTTCGACCGAGAAGTCGTAGACCTGACCATTGCTCGCCGGCACACTGGTCACCGACTCGATTGGAAGAGCCATCAGGTCGTCCGAGATCGGCCGGGAGGATCGATTCACTTTCCGCCGGGGGCGCGCGAGATGGGCGCGAAGCTCCGCGGCGCGTTGGTGGTCGCTCCAGACAGACTCGATCCTGGCCAGATCTTCCTTGGCACAGACGCTTACCGTCCAGTGCCGGTGCCGCGTGATGCAGGCGCGGCCGCGGATCATCCGCTCGACCCCGTCGGGCTCGCGGGAAGAAAGGGATGCGACGACTCCGAGCGATGAGAGCAGGTACACCAGCCCGCTCGCGAGATCTCGCGAAGAGGTCGCGAAGGCGATCCGGCTCCTGTCGGCCGTGCCGTCGCCCAGAAAGTATCCTTTGAGGAACGCCAAGCGGAGAGCCTCCGGGGCGCCGAAGACCAGATCGGGGATCCGCTTCGTGGTCGAGGTTGCGCCGCGGAAGCCAAAGAGAATCTGCCAGACGAGCGATGCGACCCGGTTGACCAACTTGATCTCGCCGGCGCGCGCGCCGCTGGAATAGACGCTCGGCGGCAGGCCGAACACGGTTTCCAGCGTTCTCTCGATATCCTGCGAGACCTTCTCGTTGCGGCGGCCGATCGACAACCGGATGCCGTTGCGGTCGGAACAGGAACCCTCTGCGAGGAAGAATCCCAGGAGGGTCATCAGCTCGGTCCCGACCCGGAGGTAGCGAGGCAGACCGTGCGCGGCGTAATGGCCCGGGGTCAGCTCGAGCTCGTCCTCATTCGCGAACCGACCGAGATCGTCCGCGTCCAGATCGGACAGGCGCACGCCGGAGCGTCCCCGGTTGGCAGCCGAATCGTGGTACTGCTCGTTCCACGCGCGTTCCAACCTGCTTGGACCTGGCGACACGCGCGACATGATCGAGTCGGTGTCGGCGTCGATTGCCGCGAGATACCCTCTCCAGAGAGAAAGTCGGGGCCGGGAAGCTCCCTTCTCCCAGGCGTAGAAGGTCGCCGGCTGTCGAATCCCGACCGCGGCGCACAGCTCCTCGTTCGAAAGGCCGCTGACTTTCCGGAGCGCCGAAACCTCCTGCCGGACCGCCTCGGGAACGTCCACGCGGGCCTCGGTGAACTCGCGCCGCGCCTCGTACTCATGCACGATCTTCGCCTTGAACCACTTCTCGACTGCCGGCCCGCGGACCCAGACCTGCTTCGCCGCCTCGGGAATCGAATGAAGGATGCGCATCAAGTCGATCTTCTCGGGCGCGTCCTCCGGAAGCCGAATCCGGCGGGGCGCCACCAGCCAGTCCCCGACTCGAAGCTCGTCGCCCCGTTTCAAACGAACGTCCCCGTTCTCCAATACGAACACGCTGTGGCTAGACGTCACGCGCACCGAACGGCCGTATGCCGTGCGGACCTCGAAGAGATCTTCCTCGAGGGGATGCCGGAGCACGCTCCGGATCGGACGGAAACGAACCACATGGTCCTCTTGTCCGAAGCAGAGCACTTCGCCCAGGTTGCAGCCGGAGAGCTTGCGCGCGCTCGGTCCAGGGTCGTCGGGAGATCTCGAGTCGCCGTCGCCTCGCATCGCGTCGTCGACGAACTCCCCGATCCGGACCATCCGAACACCGCGGCCATCGCGGACGAAGACATGCTCGTCGGCGTCGACACTCATGATGATGCACTTGTGGTAGCGGGCCTTGGACGCGTCGAAGTCCTGGGCGATGCCGGTGCCCAGCGCGGTGATGAGCGTGCGGATCTCGGCGGAGGCGAGCATCCGATCCAGGCGCGCTTTCTCGACGTTTAAGATCTTCCCGCGCAGCGGGAGGATCGCCTGGAAGCGGCGGTTCCTTCCCTGCTTGGCGCTGCCGCCGGCCGAGTCCCCCTCGACGATGAAGATCTCCGAGAAGGCGGGGTCCTTCTCCTGACAGTCGGCGAGCTTCCCGGGCAGAGAACTCGAGTCGAGAGCCCCCTTGCGCCGGACGAGCTCCCGCGCCTTGCGGGCCGCCTCTCGCGCCCGCGCGGATTCGACGATCTTCTCGACGATCTTCTTGGCGACTCGCGGGTTCTCCTCCAGATACGACCCGAGCTTCTCGTAGACG
>DASWDK010000063.1:0-2941 GCA_036395335.1 Thermoanaerobaculia bacterium | reverse complement strand
CGTCACTCCGAAAGCTCAATATGGATCGTTTCGTTCCCCGATTTCAACCGCCCGGCAACCGGGCAGCGCGAACGGTAGCTCGATGCATAATGGGACCACTCCCATGTCGGCTGTTCCGCACCCGGAAACTGACTTCGACTTCTCGTCCCCCGCTCCGAAAGTCCGCCTCGTCCACGCCTTCGAGCGTCCGTTCGAGAACGTCGTCGCGACTGCGCGGACCTGCTATTCCGCCAAAGGCATCGTCAACGAGGACCAGGCGTCGGCTAGACCAGACCGGCGGGACGCGCTCGCACGCTCGATCTACCAGGCGGGACACCATACGACGTTCCAGCACGCGCACTTCCAGTTCGCGCTCGAAAACGTCTCGCGCCAGTTCCTCTGGAGCTTCCTGCACAGCCACCCGTTCTACAACTCCGAGCAGGTCTCGCAGCGATACGTCGAGGTCAAGTCCGGCAACTACGCCGTGCCGCCGATGGGCGCGGCCGAGCGGGAGATCTTCGAGACGACCGCGCAACGCCAGGAGCTCGCTTACCGGCGTCTGACCGAACTCCTGACGCCGCTCGCCGGCGAACGCTACTTCGGGCTCTTCCCCGGACGGCTGCGCGGAGATGGCCGGCAGAAGTTCGGCGGCGCCATTCAGAAGCGCGCGCAGGAGATCGCGCGATACGTGCTCCCGGTCGCGACCTTCGCGTACCTCTACCATACGGTTTCTGGCGTCACGCTCTTCCGTTACTGGAGGCTCTGCGAGGCGTACGACGCGCCGGTCGAGCAGCGCGAGGTCGTTTCTCGAATGGTCGCCGAAGTGCTCCGGCACGATCCGCTCTACGAAGCCATCCTCCAGGATCCGCTGCCGCTCGAGGAGACGCCCGAGTTCGCCGCGTTCGAGAAGCTCCCGCGCGCGATCGGCTCCGGCTCCGAATTCCGCGCCGAGTTCGACCGCGAGCTCGACGGCCGAGTCTCCCGACTCGTCGACTGGAAGGCGAACAACGAGGAGATTCTCGCTTCCTCCGTACGCGAGGTGATGGGCGTTCCGCGCTCCGTGCTCTCCGACGGCGACGCGATCGCGCTCGTGCTCGACCCCTCGCGCAACCGGACGCTGGGCGAGACGCTCACCCTGACGACGCACGGGAAGCTCTCGCGCGCGCTCTTCCACCCGTCGTACACGTTCCGCAAGAAGCTTTCCCACACCGCCGACAGCCAGGACCAGCGTCACCGCATGACGCCCGCTTCGCGACCCGCGCTGCCCGGTTACCTTTCGGACGAGCCGGACTACGTGATTCCAATGCTCCTCTCCGACGTCCCCGAGGCACTCGATCTCTACGAGGCGACGATGCGCGAAACGTGGGACGCGATCGGCACGCTTCGCTCGCGCGGCGTTTCCGACGAGTTCGCGGCGTATCTTCTTCCGAACGCGGTCGCGATCCGCTTCACCGAGTCCGCCGACCTCCTGAATCTGCACCACAAGTTCGCGATGCGCCTCTGCTACAACGCGCAGGAGGAGATCTGGCGCGCGTCGCTCGACGAGGCGTTACAGATCCGCGAGGTCAACCCCCGCATCGGCCCGTGGCTCCTCCCGCCGTGCACGCTGCGTCACCATGCGGGCGTGCGTCCGGTGTGCCCGGAAGGGGATCGCTTCTGCGGCGTCGTGGTGTGGCGGATGGACGCGGCGGAGTACCAGCGCGAAATCTAGAAGGGGTCAGGTCTCCACTTGCCCATTGAGGGTCAGGTCTCCACTTGCCCCTTTGCGGCACGAAGTGGTAAGACCAGTCTCGCCTTTGTGCGAGGCGTTTCGAAGCCCCAAACGGGCGGAGCGCTCGCTTCCCGAGGATATGATCCACACCGGTTTCTCCCCGTGATGAGAAGTCACGTCGAGCGAGGTCAACGAGGCGCATGAAAAGATTCTCGGGTCTTGCGGTTCTCGCCAGCGCCGCTTTCGCACTCCTGCTCCTTCCCACCTGCCGCTCGACCAAGCACACGGTCGCGCGCATCGTGACCCCGGCGGCCCGACCGACGGAACCCTACGTGCCGCCCGAGCCGACCGTGCCGCCGGCAGCTCCGCGCGCGGCCTCCGTCCCTTCTCCCACCCCCACGGTCGTGGCGATGCCCGTCGTGACGAAGCCGCCGGCCTCGAGATACGAGCAATCACCGGGAGTTCTCTACGAGGAGCTCGTTCCGACCGCGACCGCGGTCACGCCGATCCCGTCCCCGAGGTCGACCCGCGTGCCGCGACCGACGCTCACCCCGACGCGCGCCGTTTCCCGGAAGCCGGGGACCTACTACGAGGACGAGCAGGGACGTCCGATTCCGACGGCGACTCCGAGCTCCCCATAGGCCCCGGCACCCATCGGACCTCTTTCGTAGAGCGACGTCTTGAGCGAAAATCCCGGCCACGCGGAGGACATCCATGAAAAGTGAATCGCCGGTGCGCACGGCTGCGCCCGAGTCTGCCAACCGCGACGACGAAGACGTCCCACCGACCGAGAAGCGCTCTTCGCAACTCGATCGGAGGTGGTTTCTCGGACAGCTCGGTGTCGGCGCGGCGTCCCTCGTCGGGCTCTCGGCGACCGGCTCGGCGGCCGTCGGAAAGGATTCGCCTCCGGCAAAAGACCTCGGCCCCGTCCTGGGCGCGCTCTCCCGCCAGTCCCGCGCCTTCGAGCTTCGCATGGATGCGGCGGATCTGGCGCGCAACCGCCAGGCGGTTCTCCAGACCTCCAATGGCGAAGAGGCCCTGTACGAGAAGCGCATCGCGAGCTATTCCAAGGGCCTGCCGCACAACGCGCTCGGGGAGGTCGATCCCGCGGCGTACAACGCCTATCTAGGTGCGATCGCGAGCGCCGATCCGGCGGACTTCGAGCGCCTCCCGATGGGGCTCGGCCGAAAGCTGACGAACCCTCTTGCCGGAATGGCGTTCGATCTCGAGGGCCCTGACTCGCACCATCTC
>DASWDK010000062.1:0-15727 GCA_036395335.1 Thermoanaerobaculia bacterium | reverse complement strand
ACCGGTTCCGTCGTCGGGAGCATCAAGGAGCTGATGGAGCGCATTCACTACATCCAGGAGGAGTTCAATTCGCCGGCTCTGATCGAGGAGTACATCGAGGGACGGGAGATCTATGCCGCGATCATCGGCAACGAGAGCCCGGAAGTCCTGCCGATGGTGGAGCTCGACTTGAGCAAACTTCCAAAAGGGACGCCGAAGATCGCCGGCAAGGAAGTCAAGTGGGACAAGGAAACGGAAGCGTACAAAGTGACCAAGTCTGCGATCGCCGAGGATCTCGAAGAGTCGACGATCAAGCGACTCTCGGAGACGGCGCTGTCCACCTACCAGGCTCTCAAGCTGCGCGACTACGGGCGAGTCGACATGCGGCTGACGAAGAAGGGAGAGGTCTTCGTCATCGAGGCCAACCCGAATCCGTGGCTTGCCTCGACCGCGGAGTTCGCCATGGCGGCGAAGAAGGCGGGTCGCAGCTATACCGACCTGATTCGCGAAATCGTCGACCTGGCCCGGGCGAGGTACACCGGTTAGACCCAAAGTGGACGCGATAGGCTCTCGCAAGAAGAGGTGCTCATGAAAAAAGCGATCGCGGCCGCGCTCCTGTGTCTGATCGCCGCGGTTCCGGCTCTCGCGCGCGAGGTCGCCGGGGTCACGCTCCCGGACACGATGACCGTCGACGGCAAGACGCTGAAGTTGAACGGCATGGGGCTGCGGACGAAGGTGGTGTTCAAGGTCTACGTGGCGGGGCTCTATCTGGAGGCTCCGTCGAATGACGCCGGCGCCGTGATCTCGTCCGACCAGGTCAAGCAGATGCAGCTCTCCCTCCTGCGCAACCTCGACCATTCGAAGATCACCGAAGCGATCACCCAAGGCTTCGAGAAGAACTCGAAGGCTCAGCAGACCGCCTTGAAAGCGCGTCTCGACCGGCTGAACTCCATGATTCCGGACGTCGAGAAAGGCGATCGAATCGTGCTCACCTACGTTCCGGGCAAGGGAACGGTCGTCTCGGCGAAGAACGTCGAGAAGGGCGTCATCGAGGGGAAAGACTTCGCCGACGCGCTCTTCTCCGTCTGGCTCGGAGCGAACCCCGTCCAGCAGGACTTGAAGAAAGAGCTGCTCGGCGGCTGAGCCGACGGCTCGGCGCTAGGCGGCGGCGTTCTCCGGTTTCGGACCGAGTCCGAGCTTTCTGCGGAATCGGTCGAAGCCGACCGAGAGGAATACGAGCTCGATCCAGATCCGCGACGCCAGGGGAATTCTCTCGACCCCTCCGGAAAGGATCGTCGTGACGGCGGCGCGCATCTTGTCGAACGGCTCCTTCGAGCAGAACGCTTCGAAGAAGACGGGGTCGTAGAAGGCATACACGAATCGCCGGAACCGCGAGACGAGCCGGCGCGCCTCCCGGGAGTATGGCTGGAGGTCGGCGGCGCGGACGGTTCCCGGACGCTCCAGGGCCCGGTCGATCCGCCGCGCCGCGCGCTCTCCCATGGCCATCGCCAGGAAGACGCCGGTCGAGAAGACCGGGTCGAGAAAGGTCGCCGCGTCCCCGACGAGCGCCCATCCTTCTCCGGCGGCGCGGGCGGAGGAGGTCGAGTAATCGGAGATCCCGAAGACCCGGCTCGTCCGCCGCGATCCGGCGAGAAGCTCCGTCATGCGCGCCGAGCGCGCGAGAAGCCAATCGAGGCGGTCTTCGAGCGACGTTTTCTCCCCGGCGCCTCTCTGCGTCAACGACGGCTCGAACACCGCGCCGACGCTGCACGTCTCATCGGAGAACGGAATGATCCAGTACCAGACTCCGCGGTCGACCGGGAGGAGGATGTCGCCCGGGCGGTGATTCTCGGGCCACCGAAAACCTTCGTGGTGGGCGAAGAGCGCGGCGCGCTTCAAGCGCGCGTCGAAGCGCCGGGTTCCGAGCTGGCGCGAGAGAAGAGCGTCCTGCCCCGACGCATCGACGACGACCCGCGCCCGGATCTCCTCGTCGGTTCCACCTCGCGGGCGCGCGATCACTCCCACCGCGCGATCGCCCTCGAAGAGAACGCGCGCGACGGCCGTCTCCTCCCGGACTTCCGACCCCGATTCCTCGGCGTGGGAGAGCAGGAGCTGGTCGAAATCCGCCCGCTTGACCTGGTAGGCGGACGGATGCTTGTCGTCGACCCCAGTCGCGAAGTTGACCGGCCGGATGCCGCCCGACTCTTCGTTCCAAAAGTACGCTCCCCGCTTCTCTCGGAACCCGGCGGAGCGGACCTTTTCCGCCACGCCCAAGCGCTCGAAGATCGGAAGGTTGTAGGGGAGAAGGGACTCGCCGACGTGGAAACGCGGGAACTTCTCGCGCTCGAGAAGGGCGACCTTGCGGCCAGCCCGGGCGAGAACGGTCGCCACGGTCGAGCCGCCGGGCCCCCCTCCGATTACGACCGCGTCGTAGAGCGGCGACATCACGCCCATTCTCTCAGAGAGAGAGGCTAAGCTAGATTCGGAGCAAGAGCGAACCGCTTGTCCTCTGCCGTCATCGAATTTCGGGACGTCCGCAAGTCTTTCGGAGACGGCCGTCCGGTCCTCGACGGGCTCTCCCTGACGCTCGGAGAGGGCGAGACGCTCGCGCTCGTCGGTCCGTCGGGCTGCGGAAAAACGACGGCCTTGAAGCTCGTCAATCGCCTCCTCGACCACGATTCGGGAGAGGTTCTCGTCTTCGGCCGCGACGTCCGGCGCGAGGACCCGATCGCGCTGCGCCGGCGCCTGGGCTACGTCATCCAGGAGGCGGGACTCTTTCCTCACTGGACCGTGAGAAAGAACGTCGAGGCGGTCCCGCGCTTGATCGGCTGGGATGAAAGGGAAAGAGCGGCGCGGTCGGAAGAGCTCCTCGCGCTCGTCGGTCTTCCGGCTTCGGAGTTCGGCGAGCGGCGGCCGCGGCAGCTCTCCGGCGGGCAGCGGCAGCGCGTCGGAGTGGCGCGTGCGCTCGCCGCCGATCCACCGGTCCTGTTGATGGACGAGCCGTTCGGCGCGCTCGACCCGATCGCGCGCCGCTCGATGCAGCGGGAGTTCCTCGACTGGAAGCGGAGGCTGCGCAAGGCCGTGCTCCTGGTGACGCACGACCTGCGCGAGGCGTTCCGGCTCGGGGATCGCGTCGCCATCCTCGACCGCGGCCGCGCGCTCCAGACCGGAACGCCGCGGGAGATCCTCGCCGCGCCGGCGGACGACTTCGTGCGCGAGTTCGTTTCCGACGAGCTGCCGGGGGCACCGCCTTGAGCGGGCTTCCCGCCTACTTCTGGGAGCGGCGGACGGAGATCGTGGCGCTCACGGGGGAGCATGTGCTGCTGGTGCTCGTCTCGACCGCGCTCGCCGTGGCGATCGGCGTTCCACTCGGCGTCGCGCTCACGCGGCGGCCGCGGCTCGCCCGTCCCGTTCTCGGATTCGCCAACGTCGTCCAGACGATTCCGAGCCTCGCTCTCTTCGGGTTCCTGATCCCGCTGCCCTTCATCGGCGGAATCGGCGCGCGAACCGCGATCGCCGCGCTGGTCGTTTACGCGCTCCTTCCGATCCTTCGAAACACCCACGCCGGGATCTCCTCGGTGGATCCCGCGGTGATCGAGTCGGCGACCGGGCTCGGCATGACGCCGCGACAACGACTGCGGTTGGTCGAGCTGCCGCTCGCGCTGCCGGTGGTTCTCGCCGGAATCCGAATCGCAACCGTCGTGTCGATCGGCCTGGCGACGATTGCCGCGGCGATCGGGGCGGGAGGGCTCGGTGTCCTCATCTACCGCGGCGTGGCGATCGTGGATCACCGGTTGATCCTCGCGGGCGCGGTGCCGGCGGCGCTCCTTGCGCTCGCGGCGGACGCCGGGCTGGGCTTCGCCGAGCGGCGCCTCAGCCGATAACGGGGTCAGGTCTCCACTTGCCACATTGGGGGCCAGGCTGCCACACGCGCGTTACGGTGGTTTTACCGAGCGCCTGAGGAACTCGCGCGCGACGTCCTCCGGCCGCCGCTTGTCCTTGTCGACCGCCGCGTTCATTTTTCGCATCGTCGCCGCGTCAATCGTTCCGGCGAGTGACTCGAAGAACGCCCGGACCGCCGGCCGCCTCCAGACCTCCGGCCTCAGCACGAACGCCGCCTCGTACGGCGGGAAGTATCGCCGGTCGTCCTCGAGCAGCACTCCTCCGATCGCGTCGATCAGGCCGTCGGTCGAGTTGCCCGCGACGAGGTCGACTCTGCGGCTGGCGAGCGCCTGATAGAGGAGTCCAAGGTCCATCTGTACGGGTCGCTGCGTGAAGCGCAGGCCGTAGGTCCTCGCGAGCCCCGGGAAACCGTCCTCGCGCTCGAGAAACTCGTATCCGAACCCCGGCCGGATCTCCGGGTGCGCCGCCAGGTCTGAGATCTTCGAGATGTGCAGGCGCGCCGCGTCGTCGCGGCGCATGACGAGCGCGAACGTATTCTCGAAGCCGAGCGGGGGCGACCAGACGAGGTTCCAGCGCTTCCGGTATTCCCTCGCGACCTCAGCACGAACGAGCTCCGGGTCCGAGACCGGCTTTCGGGCGAGAATCGCGGTGAAAGCGGTCCCGGTGTACTCGGGATAGAGGCTGAGCTCGCCTGCCTTCAATGCCTGGTGGCAGACGAACGTGCCGCCCAGGTTCAGCCGGCGGTCGACGCGCACGCCGTGGGCCTCGAGCCCCTGTGCGGCGATCTCGCCCAGGATGACCTGCTCAGAGAAGTTCTTCGACCCGATACGGAGCGGCCGCTCGCCTTCTCCGCGGCAGGAGCCCGCGAGCACCAGCAGGACGCCGAGAGATCCGAGTCCCTTCACGCTTACTGCGAGTTTCCTGACAAAACCAGCCTATCGGGCAAGTGGCGGCGTGGCCTCCAATATGGCAAGTGGAGACCTGACCCCGCATGTGGCGGCCTGGCCCTCAATGTGGCAAGTGGAGACCTGACCCCATTTAGTTCTCGATGAGCCGGAACGTCGGAACCACCTCCCGGCCGAGCACGCTGCGCAGAACGGTCGCGTGGAGGACCTCGTCGGAAAGGATCCGCCCCGCCGATGCCGAGAGCGCGCGGTCCTGGAACTTGTCGACGACGGTCAGGTAGACACGCGCCGCGCCGACCTCGAGCTTGAACGCGAGCTCGAGCACGTCTTTCTCGTTCGCGAGGGGGACGCCGAAAACGTACTCCTTCTTCGGCTCGACCGGGTTCCCGCCCTTGCGCTTGACCGCGTCGACGATCAGGTCGCGGTGGATTTCGTGGCTGCCCTGAAAGGCGAGACCGACTTCTCTGGCCTTTTCCGACAGGAGGCCGCTCTTGCCCGCGAGGCCGTATGCCCAGATCGCCTCGTGCTCGAGCGCAAGAGCGGTGTTCAAGAGGGTGATGTCGTCACCCGCCGCGGTGCCCTTTTTGGGTGAGAGTCCGATGAGCGGCCGGCCGGCCGCGGCGAGACCCAGCGCGAGGCCGGTTCGGGCGGCGACGCGGAAAAAGTCGCGGCGTGGTCGGTGAATCATCAAACCCTCCCTTGAAACGCGACACGCGAAACGCGAAACGCGACACGCGAGACGTGAGAGGGAAGACTACTTCAAGGTCCTCAAAAAAACCCCCCGGCCCGGCGCTCGGCCGGACCGGGGAGTGGAATCGGTCAGAGGATTACTCCGCGCCGAAGTGGGTGATCTGCGGCGCCGCGTCGTGGCGGTGATCGAAGCCCGAGTGCGGCGTCGCCAGGAACGGAAACGCCGGGTTGTACGGCTTGTCCGGCCCGTCCACGCCGTCCCCGAGCTGGTTGTTCGGCGCGTGATTGAAAGCGGGCACGAGAACGCCGGCCAGAATCTGGAGCTCGATGTCCACGACGTCGTCGTACGGGCGGCGTCCGTTGGGGAAGCCCGCCAGGTCGCCGCCCAAGACGCCCATGCGGTTCGCGAGCGAGGGCGGCGTCGGAAAGACGGCGACATTCAGGCGAAGCTGGTCGGAGACGACTTCGCCGAGCCGTCGGGTCAGCCCGTCGACGCCGAGAACGACGGCGAGCAGGTCCATGCGCGGTGCGGGAGGGGAATCGATGTTGAAAAGCGCCTTCAGAATTTTCGGGACTTCCGGATCGAGGACCGAGGCCGCGAACTGCGCGTCCTGATACGGATAGGAGGCGTTGAAGAGGTCCTTCTGGCCGAGCGGGATGACCACTTCGTTGACGAGCGGAACGCCGAGGCGCGACACCTGGACCCAGGCGCCGGAATCCGTCGGCTTCTCGCCGGTCTCCGACAGGACGCGGGTCTTCTGCCGCCAGGTCGAGGACCACATACTGATGATTGCGTTCGGGTCGGAAGTGTCCGTCGGCAGGGTGTGGTTCTTCGTGAGCTGGTAGATCGGCACGGAGACCGCGATCGTGTGGGTGTTGAACCCCGCGAGGCCGTTCTTGCCCCCGCCCACGTTGCCGGGCAGCGTGCCGGGCCGGAAGTTGATCAGGTCGAAGATCATTCCGAGGTCCGCATAGAAGCCGTCGGCGCGGGGCCCCGCGAAGACCTTCGTGTCCTGGTCGACGGTGTAGACCGTGCTCGCGATGTTCGAGCCCTTGCCGTAGCCGGAGCCCTCCGGATTACCGGGGAAGGACTTCGGGCCGACGTTGTTGGGCGCCTCGATCAGTTCCGTTCCCAGCTGCGTCTTCGCGGCAGCGCTCTGGTTGGGAGACGGGCCCAGGATCTTCTCGACCGTGTACGTGTAGTAAACGTTCAGGTTGGTGTCGGTCGGGTAGCCGACCGGATCGACGTTCTGCAGCCACGTGTCCGGGTTGCGGACGTTTCGCTTGAAGGTGAAGCGGTAGACGACGTCCTCGATCGCGTCGCCGTCCCAGTCCACGTTGAACTCGTAACGGATGTTCTCGCCGAAATGGGAGAAGTTCGGCCCGCCCGCGGGCTCTTCGAGAGGGATCCAGTTGGCGATCATCACCACCCGCCCTCCGTCCACCGGATCCAGGAAGAAATAGGTGTCCGTGTTGTCCGCCTCGGGATCGGCGCTGATGAGCGGCGCTTCGCGGTGGCTCGAGGCCCGTGCGGCCGGGGGAGCCAGCAGGGCGAAAAGGGAGAGGGCCAGCGCGGCCGTCCCGACGGCCGTGGCGCTCAATGACAGACGCGGGAGCTTCTTCATCGTTCCTCCTTCGTTACCTCGTGGTCGGATACGACTCGCGGACGCGGTTGGATTTCCGTTTCGCGCGAAAAGGGTATTCTTCGGTCCCTCGATTTCCGACGACACCCGATGAATCCGCGTTCAGAGCCGGCAGACCGCGATCGGAGCGATTGCGCGCTCGTTGCAGCGATGGAAGCGCGGGACGCCGACGCGCTGGGGCGTCTCTACGACCGCCATTCGGCTCGGCTCCTGGGCATCGCCTACCGGATCCTCGGGGAGACTGGCGAGGCGGAAGAGGTCGTTCAGGAAGTCTTTCTCTACGCCTGGAACGCGGCTTCCTCCTTCGACCCTTTCCGCGGCACCGTGCTGGCCTGGTTGATCATCGCGACGCGCAGCCGCGCGATCGATCGTCTGAGGGCGAGAAGGCCGATGGTCACGAGCGACGCGACGGGCCGCGATCCGCTGGACCGGCTTCCCGCGGCGGACGACGTCGAAGCGGGCTCGGCGGCGCGCGAATGGGAGACCCTTTGCCGCGCCGCGATCGGGGAGCTGCCCGCCGATCAGCGCCGCGTCCTCGAGCTGGCGTACTTCGACGGCTTGACGCACCAGGAAATCGCCGGGCGGACCGGGACTCCCCTGGGAACCGTCAAGACACGGATCCGGCTGGGTTTGATGAAACTCCGCGAACGCATGCGTCCGTACTGGGTAGAGAACGATGCATAGCGAGAGGCACGAAGAGCTCGTTTCCTTGGCGGCGCTCGGGCTTCCGCTCGAGGACGACGCGGCCGAGTACGCGCGGCTGCTGGAGGAGCGTTGTCCGGTCTGCGAGGGCCTTCTCCCCGAGCTGCGTCTCGCGGCTTCGGGCCTGGCGGCGACGGTGCCCCCCCTTCGCCCGCGTTCTTCTCTTCGCGACGATCTGCTCGCCTCGCTCGGGCCAGCGCGGCGTCGGGCGTCTCGCCCGGCCCCGATCGCCGGCTGGGCGTTTGCCGCCGCCGCGGCGGTTCTCTTCGTGATGATCGCCCTCGACGACGCGAGTCTGCGCCGCCAGCGGGAAGGGCTGCGCGCGCAGAACTCGCAGCTCGCCCGCGCCGTCGAATCCTCCCGATCGGAGATCGCGCGGCGGGATCTCTCGGCCCGGGTGCTCGAGAGCGACGACGTTCGCCTCCTGTTCCTCGGGGGGAAGGGACCGCAGCCGAACGCGCGGGCGAAGGTCTTCTGGAGCGAACGGGCGAAGCGGGGCGTCCTGGTCGCAGGCAGCCTCGCGCCGCTCCCGCCCGATCGGCAGTATCAGCTCTGGGTCTTCGTCGACGGAAAGCCGGTCGACGCCGGCGTCTTCGACGCGGATCTGTCCGGCCGCGCTCTCTTCGAGTCGAAAGATCTGGCCGCGATCTGGACGGCGGAGAACTTCGCCGTCACGGTGGAGCCCCGGGGAGGTCTGCCGCAGCCCTCCGGCCCGATCGTGCTCCTGGGGACGCCGGCGGGTTAGCTTCGCGCCAAGAGAAACGCCGCCCCGATTTCTCGGAGCGGCGTGTTCGGGTCGGTCCAGCCAGTTTGTGCGAAAGGCGAGGTCCGACGTCGAGATATACGAGCAAGGGTCGTGCCTTGATTCACCGGGTCTCCCGCAGGTGCTCTTCGAAAAACCGGACGATCGCCCGGTTCCGGAAGGTCAGTGAGTCGACTCCCCGGAAGCCGTGCTTCTCTCTCGGCTGAATCTGGAGTTCGTAGGGCTTCCCCGCCCGGGCGAGCGCGTCGACGAACGCGAGCGTGTTCTGCAGGTGGACGTTGTCGTCCGACGCGCCGTGGATCAGAAGGAGCGACGCCTGGAGCTCCTTCGCTTTCGACAGCGGGGCCGAGCGCTCGTAGCCGTCCGGGTTTTCCGCCGGCGTGCGCATGTACCGCTCGGTGTAGATCGTGTCGTAGAACTTCCAGTGGGTCACGGGCGCTCCCGCGACTCCGCACTTCCAGACGTCGGGCGCGTTCGTGAGCGCGAAGAGGGTCAAGTAGCCGCCGTATGACCAACCCCAGATCCCGATCCGGGTCCCGTCGACGTAGGGGAGGGCCTTCAGGTAGTGGACTCCCGCGAGCTGATCGGCGAGCTCGCGGCGGCCCATGTCACGGAAGACCGGCGTCTCCCAACCGTGGCCGCGTCCGAACGCACCGCGGTTGTCGAGGCTCCACACGAGGAACCCGCGGCTCGCGAGGAGGTGGTCGAGGAGCGTCGTCGCTCCCCATGCGTCCCGGACGACCTGCGAGTGCGGGCCGCCGTAGACGAAGACGACGACCGGGTACTTTCGGGAGGGATCGAAATCCGCCGGCTTGACGAGCCGCCCTTCGAGAAGCGCGCCGTCGTCGGCGCGCAGGCTCGCCTCCTCCGTCGCCGCGAGCTCATACTCGCCGAGCCGGTTCTCCGGCCGGTGCACGGTCCGGATCTCCCGGCCGGCGGAATCCATCAGCGACAGCACGGGAGGTTCCGTGACGCTCGAAAAGGAATCGAGCAGGAAGCGCCCATCGGGAGAGAGCTCGGGCGAGTGCTGCCCGCGCGACGAAGTCACCTTCGAGAAGCCGCTTCCGTCGAGAGCCACGCGGTAGATCGGCCGGCGGCGCACGTTCTCTTCGGTCGCGGTGAAGTAAACGAGCCCGCGACCCTCGTCCACTCCCGCGATCTTGTCCACCAGCCAATCCCCGTGGGTGATCGGCGTCGGCTCGCCGCCCGAGACGTGCCCGGCGTAGAGGTGCTCGTATCCGGTGCGCTCCGACTTCCAGACGTACCGTCCGTCGCGCAGAAAACGGGGTGGATCGACCACGTTGACCCAGTGCGAGTCCTGTTCGACGAAGAGCGTCCGCGAAGTCCCACCCTCGGGCGTGAAGAGCCGAACCTCCTCGTGGTTCTGCGCGCGGTTGAGAACGCGGTAGCACACCGATCTCGAGTCGGTCGTCCAGGAAAAGGCGGGGACGACGTAACCGTCGCCCTCGGTCCGGACGGCGCCGCGCTCGACGCCGTCGATGCCGACGACGTGGAAGGAAGGGAGCGGATTCTTCTGGCCGGCCTTCGGATAGGACTGCCACTCGACGGCCGCGGGGACGACAAGAAAGTTCACGAGCGGATACGGGGCGATCGGCGCGTCGTCGAGCCGGAGATAGGCGATCGAGCGGCCGTCGGGCGACCACTCGTAGCCGCGGCCGTCACGGCTTGCGAGCTCCTCCTCGTAGACCCAGTCGAGCCTGCCATTGTAGACGTGCTCGCCGCCGTCTCCCGTCAGGCGCGTCTCGCGGCGGCCTGCGAGCTCGATGGCGTAGAGATCGTTCTTTCGAACGAACGCGATTCGTCTTCCGTCCGGCGAGAAGGAAGGGAATTCCTCCTTGTTCCGATCGCGGGTGAGCCGCTCGATCCGGTTCGTACCCACGTCGTACAGCCAGAGATCGTCGCCGCCGGAGAGGAGCACGGCGCGCCCGTCCGGCGACCAGCGATACCCTTCGAGCAACGCGGTCTGCTTTTTCCCCTGCCCCTCTTCATCCCGCGGAGGGCGCTTCTCGGACGCCGGCTCTTCCGGCAGAGTCAGGGCGGAGGTCGAAACGACCATCGTCCTTTTCCCGGTGGCGGTCGTCTCGACCCAGAGCTCCGCGACCTCGGCGTCGCGCGTACCCTTTTGGACGACGTAGGAAAACCTCGCGCCGCCGTCGAGCCACGTGACGCCGCTGGCCGGACGCCCGGAGAGAGGAGGCTCGGCGGTCGTGTCCTCGATCGAGAGTTTCCGCTTCTGCCCGTCGCCGCGCGCGGAGGAGAAGAGAAGGGCCGCCGCCGCGAGACCGGCGGCGGCGACTCGGAAATGGGGTCTCGAGGACACCTACTCGAGTCGCTTGATGATGTGCCAGCCGTACGGGCTCTTCACCGGGTCGTACTCGGCGATGCCGATCTCGCCCGGAGCGAGCGAGAAGCCGACCTCCCCGAATGCGGGAACCATCCGGTCGCGGGAGAACTCGCCTTCGCCGGGCGTGACGCCGGAGTTCGCGAGCGCGTAGATGCCGGGGGCGCGATCGTCGGTATACGTGCGCACCAGGGAATCGAAGTCCTCCCCCTTCTTCGCGCGATCGAGGATCTGGTGCGCCAGCGCGCGCGCCTCGTCCTGCGAGCGCGTGATGTTCTTGCCCGGGACCTTGCCCCTGAAGGAAACGAGGATGTGCTGGAGCTTGATGTGTTCGGCGGCCGGTGGAGGCGGCGGTGGATGGTTAACTTCGGTCGCGGTGCTCGGAGCCGCGGTCGCCGGAGCGGGGCTCGCGGGAGCGGGGCTCTTGCACGCGAGCGTCGTTGCGAGAAATCCCAGGACTGCGGCGACCGCCGCGACGGAGCGGTTCGTTCTCATCGGCACCTCCGCGGCGATTCTATTCGTGCATAGACAATAGAAGCGTGGCCGCTCTCCTTCTCTCGCTCTTCCTCGCCGCTTCTACACATTTGGCGAAGGACCCGGCGGCGCTCGGTCTCGCGGTCAACGTCCCCGAGTCCGCCTCGCCCGAGGAGCGACAGAAGGCGCTCGAGCAGGTCCGGCGCGCCGGAGTCTCGCTCTTCGCTCTCGAGGTCTCCTGGCCGGCCGCCGAGCCGCGGCCGCGCCGCTACGACGTCGCCGGTCTCACGCGGACCGCCCGGATTCTGCGTCAATCGGGAGCCGTGCTCCATCTCGACCTGCCGCTCGTCAACGGTCGCGCCCTCAACGTCCCGGCCGATCTCGCGGCGGTCTCCTTCGACGATCCGAAGCTCTCGGTCCGGCTGGGGCAGCTTCTCGATGCTCTCGGTCCGGCGCTCGCCGACTTCTCGACGCTGTCGCTCGGCAACGAGGCCGATTCCTACTTCGCCGACAAGCCGGACGATCTCCGCCGGTTTCTGGGGCTCTTCACGGGCGCCGTCGAGTTTCTGCGAATGAAAGCTCCTCGGCTCCTGGTGGGGATCGCGACCGCCGCGCCGACCGATACGCGCGCGCCACTCGTCGAGGCGGATCTCCACCGGAAGAGTCCGGCGCTTTTCTACGTGTACGCTCCGTTCTCCCCGGGGGCGCCTTTTACCCATCGACCTCCCGAGACGATCGATCGCGACTGGAACGCGATCCTGGCGGGCGCGTCGGGTCGGCCGGTCGCGTTCACCGAAGTGAGCTTCTCTTCCGCGCCCGAAAACGGGTCGAGCCCGGAAAAGCAGGCGGCTTTCGTTCGGCGAATGCGGAGGTTCTCCGCGGAGACCGAGAGGTCGCGCCTCCTCTTCGCGCGCTACGTTCCGTGGCGCGATCCGCAGCCGGTCGGGTCGACTCGCGAGGAATCCGCCGATCCCGTGACGACGCGCCGCGCGGCGTTCTTCGCCAACCGAGGTGTCGTGAAAGCCGATGGAAGGCCCAAGCCCGCATGGCGGGAGTGGACGAAGGGCGCCGCGGCGATCCCGTAGAATCGCCGCGCCATGCCGCGGCCGCCTCTCACCCTCGACCGCTTCATTCTCGAGGGGCAACAGGCCCATCCTGCGGCCACCGGGGAGCTGTCGCTCCTCCTCATGCGGCTGGGGGTCGCGGGCAAGCGGATCGCGCGCGAGCTCGCGATCGCCGACATCCAGCACACCCATGGCTCGGCCGGAACCGAGAACGTCCAGGGAGAAGAGCAGAAGAAGCTCGACGTTCGCGCGAACGACATTCTCGTCGAGACGTTCGACTACGGCGGCCTCGTGAGCTTCGTCGCGTCCGAAGAGCTGGAGGAGCCCCATGTCTATCGCGGAAACGCCGAGAGCGCGCGCTACGCCGTGCTGTTCGACCCGATGGACGGTTCTTCGAACATCGACGTCGATGGCACTCTCGGGACGATCTTCTCGATCCGGCCCCGGCACGACGGGACGGAGGCCGATCTGCTGCGGCCGGGAACCGAACAGGTCGCGGCGGGGTACCTTCTCTTCGGCCCGGCCGTTCTCTTCGTCTATTCCAGCGGAAGCGGGACGCACGTCTTCTCGCTCGATCCCGCGATCGGAGAGTTCGTGCTCGTCCGGCGCCGGCTCGAGATGCCGAAACGGGGGCGCGGATACGCGGTGAACGAAGGCCGCCGCGCGGGATGGTCGGAAGCCGACCGCGCGTTCGTCGAGCACTTGAAAGAGCCGGACGAGGCGAGCGGCCGTCCCTATTCGACCCGTTACTCCGGCTCGATGGTCGGTGACGTCCACCGCATCCTGATCGAAGGCGGGATCTATCTCTACCCGGCCGATGCGTCCTCGGGAAGGCCGTCGGGAAAGATCCGGCTGCTGTACGAGTGCCATCCGCTCGCGTTCGTCGTCGAGCAGGCGGGAGGCCGCGCTTCGACCGGAACGGAGAGGGTTCTCGATCTCGCGCCGCGGAAGCTCCACCAGAGGATCCCGGTGGCGATCGGAAGCGCCTTCGAAGTCGACCTCTACGAGCGGTTCTCCCGGGGCGAGATCAGCTCAAAGTTGAAACCTACACGTTGAACTTGAACAGGATGACGTCGCCGTCCGCCACGACGTAGTCCTTCCCCTCCTGCCGGAGCAGGCCGCGCTCGCGAGCCCCGGCCATGGAACCGGCGGCGAGGAGATCGTCGAGAGACACGGTCTCCGCCTTGATGAAACCGCGCTGGAAGTCGGAGTGGATGACGCCCGCCGCCTCCGGCGCGGTATCCCCCTCGTGGAAAGTCCAGGCGCGGGCCTCCTTCTCGCTGGCGGTGAAGAAGGTTCGCAGCCCGAGCAGGTGATACACGGCCCGGATCAGCGTCTCGACTCCCGACTCGGCGACGCCGAGCCCGGCGAGATAATCCGCGGCCTCGTCCTCGGGCAGCTCCGCGAGTTGCGCCTCGATCTCCGCGGAAACCACGACCGCCTCCGTGCCGACGTGGGTCTCGGCGTAATGGCGCACCGCCGCCACGCGGGGGAGCTCGTCCGCCTGCGCCAGGTCCTCCTCCCCGACGTTCGCGGCGAAGATCATCGGCCGCGAGGTCAGGAGAAAGAGCCGCCGGGCGACCTCCTTCTCTTCCGCATCGAGCGCGAGGGTGAGCGCGCGCTTCCCCGAATCGAAGTGCTTCTCGAGCTTCTCGGCCACGGCCAGGAGCGCCTTCGCCTGCCGGTCACCGCCGCGCGCCGTCTTTTCCGCCTTTTCCTTCGATCGGCCGACGGTTTCCAGATCCGCGAGCACCAGCTCGGTCTTGACCGTTTCGATGTCTCCCAGCGGGTCGAGGGCGCCCGCGACGTGCACGACGTCCCGGCTCTCGAAACAACGGACGACTTCCACGATCGCGTCGACCTCGCGGATGTGTTGGAGGAACCGGTTCCCGAGGCCTTCCCCCTTCGACGCCCCCTTGACGAGGCCGGCGATGTCGACGAACTCGATCGTGGTCGGCACGATTCGCGTCGTCCGAGAGATCTTCGCGAGCGGCTCGAGCCGGGCATCGGGCACCGTGACGACGCCGACGTTCGGCTCGATCGTGCAGAACGGGTAGTTCGCGGCCTCCGCTTTTCGCGTGCGGGTCAGGGCATTGAAGAGCGTGGACTTGCCCACGTTCGGAAGCCCGACGATTCCCGCGCGGAGCATCGAGGAAGTCTATCGGGCGGTGCCCTATGATCGGCGCGCGTGCGGCGCCTCTCGAACGCCCTTCTCCTGGCGCTTCCGATCGCGCTCTTGTCGCGATTCCTTCACTGGCCCGACTGGGCCACGTTCGCCGCGGCCGCGGTCGCGCTCCTTCCTCTCGCCGGCTGGATCGGCCGCGCGACCGAGGAGGCCTCGGCGAGGATGGGCGCCGGCCTGGGCGGCTTGATGAACGCGACGTTCGGCAACGCGGCGGAGCTGATCCTGACCGTCTTCGCGTTGAAGGAGGGGCTTCTCGACGTCGTCAAGGCTTCGCTGACCGGCTCGATCATCGGCAACACCCTTCTCGTGCTCGGCCTTTCTGCGCTGGTCGGGGGGCTGCGTCACGGAACACAGAAGTTTTCCGTGGGCCCGACCGGGCGTCACGCGGCGATGATGATCCTGGCGGTCTCGGCGATGGCTCTTCCGGCAGTCTTTGCGACGGTCGTGCGGAAGCCTTTCGTCCGCGAGGAAGTCTCCGTCGGGATTTCGATCCTCCTTCTCGCCACCTATGCTGCCTACCTCTATTTCTCCTACTTCTGGCGGCGGGGGAGCGAAGCCAGGGGCGAAGATCACCGGGAATCCGGTTCGGCGGGGCGATGGAGCGTCCGGAAGGTTTTTCTGGTCCTGGGCTCGTCCGTCCTCGGCACCGTCGCCGCCGGGGAGCTCCTCGTGGGAGCGATCGAGCCGGTCTCCCGACAGCTCGGTCTCTCCCGCTTCTTCATCGGCCTGATCGTGATCCCCATCCTGGGCAACGTGGCGGAGAATTACAGCGCGATCGTCTTCGCCTGGAGAAACAAGATGGACCTCGCGCTCTCGATCGCGGCGAATTCGTCCACCCAGATCGCCGTTTTCGTCGCCCCTCTGCTCGTCCTGCTGAGCCTCTGGATCCGGCCGATGGACTTGATCTTTCAGCCGATCGAGCTCTTCACGCTCTTCGCCTCCTCGGCGATCTTCGCGTATATTTCGCTCGATGGAGAGACGAACTGGCTCGAGGGGATCCAGCTCCTCGCGCTCTACCTGATCGCCGCCGTGGCGTTCTTCTTTCTCCCCCGGTGAG
>DASWDK010000061.1:0-6101 GCA_036395335.1 Thermoanaerobaculia bacterium | reverse complement strand
ATCGGCTGGTACGCCGAGTGGACCCTGCACGAACCCGGGCGGCAGGATCTCATCTCAGCGATTGCCCTGCACGTTTCTCTGACGATCTCGTTCTGGGACGCGATGATTCTGCAAAGTGCCAGACGACTCGGCTGCGGCATTCTCTGGACCGAGGACCTGACGCACGGGCAGAACTACGCGGGGGTTATCGTGCGCGATCCGTTCCGGTAGCGACGGCGGCTGACCTCGCCGCGGAGCGCCAAATACGGTGTCTCCTCGAGCCCGAAATCCTCCGCGGAGGGGCGCTCTAAAATGCGCCGGTGACGCGGCGTTCCGATCCGCTCGACTCCTTCCAGCCCGCGGTCCGCCGCTGGTTCCAGGCGTCGTTTGCCGCGCCCACGGCGGCGCAGGTGAAGGGATGGCCCCCGATCATCGAAGGGCGCTCGACGCTCTTGCTCGCGCCGACCGGATCGGGCAAGACGCTCGCCGCGTTCCTCGCCGCGCTCGACCGCCTGATGTTCTCGCCCGAGCCTCCGAAGAAGGAGCGGTGCCGCGTGCTCTACGTCTCGCCGTTGAAAGCGCTCGCGGTGGACATCGAGCGCAACCTGCGCGCACCGATCGCGGGCATCGCCGCGGCGGCCGCGGGCGACGGGGGAGAGCACTTCCGGGTGCCGGCGCTCGCGATCCGGTCGGGCGACACGCCGGCCGCCGACCGCGCGCGGATGGCCCGGACCCCGCCCGACATCTTGATCACGACGCCGGAGTCTCTCTACCTCCTGCTGACTTCGTCCTCCCGAGACGTCCTTCGATCGGTCGACACCGTCATCGTCGACGAGATCCACTCGGTCGTCGCCTCGAAACGCGGCGCGCACCTTTTCCTGTCGCTCGAACGGCTGGAAAGGCTCCGCTCTTGCCGCCGGCCGCTGCAGCGCATCGGGCTTTCCGCCACGCAGCGGCCGCTCGAGGAGGTCGGCCGGCTTCTCGCGGGAGGGGAACCGTCGGGTCGCCGCGGCGGATGGAGACCGCGGCCGGTCGAGATCGTGGACGCGGGAAGCCGCAAGGCATTCGACATCACGGTCGAGGTCCCGGTCGAGGACATGGCGCGCCCGGGCGAGGTTCTCGAGATTCCGAGCGGCCCAGCCGCCGCTCCGCCCCCGCGTCGCTCGATCTGGCCGTCGATCCATCCCCGGCTGGTCGAGCTCGTGCGCACGCACGGCTCGACGATGATCTTCGTCAACAGCCGGAGGCTCGCGGAACGTCTGGCTTCCGCGCTGAACGAGACCGCGGGAGAGGAGATCGCACTCGCGCACCACGGCTCGATCGCTCGCGAGAAACGTCTCGAGATCGAGGACCGGCTGAAGAGGGGAGTGCTTCCCGCGATCGTCGCGACGTCCTCCCTCGAGCTGGGGATCGACATGGGAGCGGTCGACCTCGTCGTCCAGATTGAAGCGCCGCCGTCGGTCGCTTCGGGCATGCAGCGGATCGGCCGCGCGAGCCACTCCGTCGGCGCCGTCTCGCGCGGCGTAATCTTTCCGAAGTACCGCGGCGACCTCCTCGCGTGCGCCACCGTCACGCTTCGAATGCGCGAGGGGAAGATCGAAGAGACCTTCTATCCCCGCAACCCGCTCGACGTCCTCGCGCAACAGGTCGTCGCAACCGTCTCGATGGAGGAGATCGGGGTCGAGGATCTCTACGCCCTCGTCCGGCGCGCGGCGCCCTTCGCCGAGCTGCCGCGCGGTTCGTTCGAGGGGGTTCTCGACATGCTCTCGGGCCGCTATCCGTCCGATGAGTTCGCGGAGCTCCGCCCGCGCATCGTCTGGGACCGCGTGGGCGGCACGGTCCGTGGACGGGAGGGCGCGCAGCGCGTCGCCGTCGTCAACGCCGGAACGATCCCGGACCGCGGGCTCTACGGGGTCTTTCTCGCCGGCGAAGAGGGAGGAAAGAGCCGGCGCGTCGGCGAGCTCGACGAGGAAATGGTCTTCGAGTCGAGGCCGGGCGAGGTTTTTCTCCTGGGCGCCTCGTCCTGGCGAATCGAGGAAATCACGCACGACCGCGTCCTCGTCACCCCCGCGCCGGGCGAGCCGGGCAAGATGCCGTTCTGGCACGGCGACCGGCCCGGCCGGCCTCCGGAGTTCGGCCGCGCGATCGGCGAGCTCGCGCGAACTCTCGCGACGGCGGGCAAGCGCGAAGCGATCCGGCGCCTGACCGAAGACCACGGGCTCGACCGGCGCGCTGCCGCGAACCTGCGGGCCTACCTCGAGGAGCAGAGGGAGGCGACCGGCGAAGTCCCGAGCGACCGGACGATCGTCGTCGAGCGCTACTTAGACGAAGTCGGCGACTGGCGAGTGTGCCTCCTGTCGCCGTTCGGAGCGCGCGTGCACGCACCCTGGGCGACGGCCGTCCTCGCGAAACTGAGGGAAGGCGCGGGGACAGGCCCTGCGGGCCTGCACCCGCCACAGTCCAGATCGCGGGCGTCGGACGCGGAAATGCTCTGGTCCGACGACGGGATCGTGTTCCGGCTGCCGGAGTCGGAGGAATCCCCGGAGGTCTCCGACTTTCTGCCCGCGCCCGACGAAGTGGAGGATCTCGTCGCACGGAACCTCGGCGAGACGTCGCTTTTCGCCGCCCGGTTTCGCGAAAACGCCGCTCGAGCGCTTCTCCTGCCCCGCCGGCATCCGGGCCGCCGCAGCCCGTTGTGGGCGCAGCGCAAGCGCGCGGCGGACCTGCTCGCGGTGGCGGCTCGATACGGCTCGTTTCCAATCCTGCTCGAGACGTATCGCGAATGCCTGCGCGACGTCTTCGACCTCCCCGGCTTGGTCGAGATCCTCCGCCGCGTCGCTTCGCGACGCATCCGGGTCGTCACCGTGGACTCGCGGGCCCCTTCGCCGTTCGCGGCGTCGCTTCTCTTCTCGTACGTCGCGAACTTCATCTACGACGGAGACGCGCCGCTGGCGGAGCGCCGGGCGCAGGCGCTCTCGGTCGACCAGGCGCAGCTGAAGGAGCTCCTCGGAGAAGCGGAGTTGCGGGAGCTCCTGGACGCGCGCGCGATCGACGAGCTCGAACGAAGCCTCCAGCGGCTCGACGGGCGCCCGGTCGCCAATCCGGATGCGCTCCACGACCTCTTTCTTTCGCTCGGGGACCTGTCCGGGGCCGAGATCCGGATGCGCTCGTCGTCCGCGGAGGCAATCGAGCGGTGGCTGCCCCGCTTGATCGCCGAGCGGAGGGTCATCGCGGTCACGATCGCGGGGGAGCGGCGGTTCGCCGCGGCCGAGGACGCGGCGCGCCTGCGCGATGCGCTCGGGGTCCCGCCGCCTCCCGGACTGCCTGACGCGTTCCTCGAGGACGTCGAAGATCCGCTCGGCGACCTGGTCTCGCGCTGGGCACGGACGCATGCTCCGTTTCGGGTAGAGGATCTCGCGGCAAGGTTCGGCCTTCCGATCGCACCGGTCCGCACCGCGCTCGAGCGCCTCGCGGAAGAGGATCGCGTCGTCGAAGGCGAGTTCCTCCCCGGCGGGCGCATGCGCGAGTGGTGCGACGCCGAAGTCTTGAAGGCGTTGAAGCGCCGGTCGCTGGCGAAGCTGCGCAAGGAGATCGAACCGGTCGACTCCGCCGCATTCACGAGGTTCCTCCTCGAGTGGCAGAACGTCGCCCGCCCGCGCGCCGGCCTCGACGCGCTCCTGACCGTCATCGAGCACCTCGCCGGCGCGCCGCTGCCCGCCTCGGTGCTCGAGCCCGAAATCCTTCCGGCGCGCATCTCGGGATACAAGCCGGCGGACCTCGACCTCCTCTGCGCGGCGGGAGAGGTGATGTGGCGCGGTATCGCCGCCGTCGGGCCGCACGACGGACGGATCGCCCTCTATCTTCCGGATCGATACCGGCTTCTCGCTCCGCCGCCCGGACAAGCCGAGGGAAAGCTCGTCGGCGCCATTCGGGAGCTTCTCGAACGACGCGGCGCGCTCTTTTTCTCCGACCTCGCCCGAGAGACCGGCGCGTTTCCGCGCGAGCTCGTCGATGCGCTGTGGGATCTCGTCTGGGCGGGAGAAGTCACGAATGACACCCTCGCGCCTCTGCGGGCTTACGTTCGCGGCCCGACCGCTCGCGCTTCCCGCAGGCAGTTCCGCGGACGCTCTTTCCGTTCCCGGCGCGCCGGACCGCCGGGCAGTGAGGGACGGTGGTCACTCCTGCCGAGCGCCGTGGCGGGGCATTCTTCCAGCGGGGGACCTAGCGGTCCCCCGGGCCCCCAGGCCGCTCCGACCGAAACCGAGCGCCGGGCGGCTCTCACGATGTCCCTGCTCGACCGCTACGGAGTTTTGACGCGCGAGGCGGTCCACGCGGAGGACGTCGCCGGCGGTTTTTCGACCGTCTATCCGGTCGCGAAGGCGATGGAAGAAGCGGGTCGCTTGCGGCGCGGGTATTTCGTCGCCGGGCTCGGCGCGGCGCAGTTCGCGTTGCCGGGCGCGGATGACCGGCTACGCGCGTTGCGGGAGCCCTCGGAGGAACCGCGGACGATGGTGCTCGCCGCGACCGACCCGGCGAACCCGTACGGAGCAGCCATCGCGTGGCCGGAACGGGAAGGTGCCCGCCCGCAGCGCGTCGCGGGCGCGCAGGTGGTCCTGGCCGACGGGCGCCTCGTCGCGTGGCTCGGCCGCGCCGAGAGGAATCTCCTGACGTTCCTGCCCGAGTCCGAGCCGGAGCGCTCCGAGGGCTCGCGCGCGATCGCGTCGGCGCTCGCGTCGCTCGTCGCCGACGGGCGGCGGCGCGCGCTTCTCGTCGCGAAAGTGGACGGGGAAGACCCGGTCCGGTCGCAGCTCGCGAGCTTTCTTTCCGAAGCGGGGTTCCTTCCAGGCAGCCGCGGCTACCTGATCCGGGCCGCGCCGCGCGCGGAAGAGTCCAGAGTCGTCGCCGATGCCTGAGGGCGACACGGTCCTTCGCGTCGCGCGCGCGCTCGGGCGCCGCCTCGAGGGGAAGCGGCTGAAGTCGTTCGATTCTTCGCTGCCCCGTCTCGCCGGCGCGGGCATCTCGGGTCGGCGGGTGGAAGCCGTCGAAGCGCGAGGGAAGAACCTCCTCGTCCGTTTCGACGACGGTCGCGCGCTCGTTACCCACATGCGGATGACCGGCTCCTGGCACCTGTACAGGCCGGGGGAGCGGTGGAAGAAACCGGCGCGGCTCGCGCGTGCGATCCTCGAGACCGACGACGCCGTCGCCGTCTGCTTCAGTGCGCCGGTCGTGGAGCTCCTCTCCGCCCGCGAGCTCGATCGAAATCCGCGGCTTCGCCGGCTCGGCCCGGACGTCCTGTCGGCGGAGTTCGAAGCCGCCGAAGCGGTCCGCCGGCTCAAAGCACGGCCGAGGACTCCGATCGGCGAGGCGCTCCTCTTCCAGTCCGCGATCGCCGGCGTGGGCAACGTCTACAAGTCGGAGACGCTCTTCCTGTGCGGAATGGATCCCTTCGCGCCCGTGGCGTTCTTCTCGGACTCCGAGCTCTCCGGCATCGTCTCGAAGGCGCGCGAGCTCATGTCGGCGAACGTGCATGGATGGCCGCGGCGGACGCGCCCGCTGCGCGCCGGTCGCGGGTACTGGGTCTACCGGCGCAGCGGGCAGCCGTGCCGCCGCTGCGGCACGCCGCTCCGGATGAGGCGACAGGGGAGCGCCGGACGCTCGACCTACTGGTGTCCCGCCTGCCAGCCGCCGCGCGGGTCCGCCGCCGCACACAGATGAAGGCCATCTCGTTGCTGTCGGCGGTTCTGGGCCTGGCGGCAGCGCTTCTCTGCGGCTGCCGGGGCAGGACGGAAGAGCCCGCCCGCGCGCCCGCCGGGGTTCCTGCCCCATCGGTGGAGTCCACGGACGTCGCCCGGACGCCGGCTCCTCCCGGCAGGTTTCGCCGTGTGATCTGGATCGGTTTGGACGGCGCCGACTGGGACTACCTGACCCCGCTCGCCGCCGCGGGAAAACTGCCGAACTGGGCGAAGCTCGCTCGCGAGGGGTACGGGGTGAAGCTCGAGAGCTTCGTCCCGATCCTCTCGCCGCTCGTCTGGACTACTCAGGAGACGGGCGTCGGTCCGGAGGTCCATCGAGTCCTCGATTTCCAGGAGGTCGATCCGAAGAGCGGGTTGCTCGTTCCGGTC
>DASWDK010000060.1:0-3335 GCA_036395335.1 Thermoanaerobaculia bacterium | reverse complement strand
AAGAACCTCGATCTCGCGCTCCTCACGTTTCGCCCGCCGGACGCCGGCGATCTCGGACGGGTCGTGCGCGACCCCCGCGGGCGCGTCCGGCGCATCGTCGAAGCGCGCAACGCCACCGCGCGAGAAAGACGCCTGACGGAGGCGAATGCCGGCATCTACTGCTTCACCGGCTCCGCGCTCTCCGATGCGCTCGCAAAGCTCGTCGCGAACCCGTTGACCAGGGAGTTCTACTTAACCGATACCGTCGAGATTCTCGCATCGGCCGGCGGCGCCGTCGAGGCGGTCGAGGCCGACGACTGGCGCGAGGGCTGGGGCGTCAACACCCGTCGCGATCTCGCGGCCGCCGAGGAGATCGAACGCCGGCGGTGTCTCGAGCGGGCGCTCGACGCCGGCGCCACGATCGTCGACCCAGCGACGACGCGAATCGGCGCGCGGGTCCGCTTCGAGCCGGATGCGGTCGTCCATCCTTTCGTCTGCCTCGAGGGGACGACCGTTCTCGAGCAGGGGTCCGAGGTCCTTCCATTCACGAGGGTGCTCGACTCGACCCTCGGCTCTTTCGCGATCGTCGGCCCCCACTGCGAGATCGAAGGGGCCGAGATTGGAGCGCGCGCGCGCGTGGGACCCTTCGCGCGCCTGCGGCCCGGCACCGTGCTTGAGAAGGACGTCCGCGTCGGGAACTTCGTCGAGACCAAGAAGGCACTGTTGCGCGAAGGCGCGAAGGCGTCGCACCTGTCGTACCTGGGCGACGCCGAGATCGGCGCGGGGGCGAACATCGGCGCGGGAGTCATCACGTGCAACTACGATGGCGAACGCAAGCATCGCACTTCGATCGGCGAGGGTGCGTTCATCGGCAGCGACTCGCAGCTCGTCGCCCCCGTGACGGTCGGAAAGGGCGCGTACGTCGGCGCCGGTTCGACGATCACACGTGACGTCCCGGAAGGCGCGCTCGCGGTGACGCGGACCCCGCAGAAGAACGTCGAAGGCTGGGCGGCGAAGCGACACGCGCGTAGGGAGAAGCGCTGAGCCATGTGCGGCATCGTGGGTTACGTCGGTTCCCAGGAAGCGGCCCCGCTGCTCCTGAACGGGCTGAAGCGCCTCGAGTATCGGGGCTACGACTCGGCCGGCATCGCCACGCTCTGCAACGGTCACTTCACGATTCATCGCAGCGCCGGAAAGCTTTCGACCCTTCTCGAAAAGCTCGCAAGCTCGAGCTCGCCCGGATCGGTCGGGATCGCCCACACGCGCTGGGCGACGCACGGCCGTCCCACGGAGGAGAACGCGCATCCGCACACCGACTGCAAAGGACAGGTGGTCGCGGTTCACAACGGCATTTTCGAGAACTTCGCCGAGCGAAAGGCGGAGCTCGAGTCCCTCGGGCACCGCTTCACGAGCGAGACGGACACGGAGGTCTTTGCGCACGAGGTCGAAGAAGACTTTCGCGGTGACCTCTTCGAAGCGGTCCGGAACGCGGCAAAGAAGATGACGGGCGCGTACGCGGTCCTCGTGTCCTCGAGCGCGGAGCCGGGCGTGCTCGTCGCCGCCCGCTCGGGGCCTCCGATCGCGCTCGGACTGGGTGAAAACGAGAACTGGGTGGCGTCCGATCCGGTCGCGCTCGTGCCCTGGACGCGGGACGTCGTCTTTCTGGAGGACGGCGATGTCGCCCGCGTCGACGCGAAGAGCGTCCGCATCTCCGACTGCGACGGCCGGCCGCTCGAGCGCGTCACGCACAGGATCCTCTGGGACGCCGTCGCCGCGGAGAAGGGGGGATACCGGCACTTCATGGCGAAGGAGATCCACGAGCAGCCGACCGCCGTCGCCGAGACCCTCGGAGGAAAGGTTTCGCTCCAGACGGGCGAGCTCCTGCTCGATTCCCCGCTGCTCTCGCCCGATCGCGTCGCCAAATTCGATCGGGTTCTGCTGCTGGCGTGCGGCACGTCATGGCACGCGGCGCTCATCGGCAAGTTCTTGATCGAAGGGATGGCGCGGATCTCCGTCGAGGTGGACTACGGGAGCGAATTCCGCTACCGCAGCCCGGTCGTGGATGGACGCACCCTGACGGTCGGGATCTCTCAGTCCGGCGAGACCGCCGACACGGTCGCCGCGCTCTCCGAGGCCCGTGAAGCCGGCTCGCCGCTCGCGGCGATCGTCAACGTACCGGGATCGCAGATCGCGCGGATGGCGGACACCGTCATCGAAACGCACGCGGGCCCGGAGATCGGCGTCGCTTCGACCAAGGCGTTCACCACGCAGCTCGCCGTTCTCTTTCTCCTGGCGGCGAAGCTGCGGGAGTCGCGAGGGCTCGGCCGCGGGCTGACTCAAGAGGAACGCGCGGGTCTCGTTCATCTGCCGGCCGCCATTCAGGAGGCTCTTGCGCTGGAGGGGAAGATCGAAAAACTGGCGCGCGACTTCCATGCCGCGACGAACTTCCTGTTCCTGGGGCGCGGGCTCCACTACCCGATCGCTCTCGAAGGGGCGTTGAAGCTGAAGGAAATCTCGTACATCCATGCCGAGGGCTACCCGGCGGGGGAGATGAAGCACGGCCCGATCGCGCTCGTGGACGAGAACCTGCCGGTCGTCGTGCTCGCCCCCAACGACTCCTGGCGCGAGAAGACACTGTCGAACCTGCGCGAGGTGAAATCGCGCGACGGAATCTCGCTGGTCGTCACGACGCGGGAGGACGCGGAGCTCGCGTCGCTGGCCGACTTCTCCCTCGTCATCCCCGAGACGATCCCCGAGCTTCAGCCGATCGTGTCGGTCGTGCCGCTCCAGCTCCTCGCCTACCACATGGCCGTCCGCCGCGGCTGCGACGTGGACCAGCCGAGGAACCTGGCGAAGTCGGTGACGGTCGAATAGTCCTCGGTTCAAAGTCGACCGACCCTTCTCGTGTCCGAGTCTCCAGCACTCCAGGGCCTGAACTCCGAGCAGAAGGCCGCGGTCCTCCACGAGCGCGGTCCGCTCCTCGTGCTCGCAGGGGCCGGTTCCGGCAAGACCCGCGTGATCACACACCGGCTGGCTCGTCTGGTCGAGGCCGGAGCCGATCCTCGCGCGATCGTCGCCGTCACCTTCACCAACAAAGCGGCGGACGAAATGCGCGAGAGGGCGCGGCGGCTGCTCGGGGGAAGGCCGCTCGTCTCGTTCGTCGGAACCTTCCACTCCTGGGCCCTGCGCTTCTTGCGGCGCCATGCCGCTCTGGCGGGACTCCCGCCGCGCTTCTCGATCGCCGACTCGGCCGACCAGCTCGCGCTCGTGAAGGAGGCGATGGAGGAGCTCGGCGTTTCCGAGCAGGTCCTGCCCCCCGGCGCGGTCCGCTCGCGCATCTCGCATGCGAAGAACGC
>DASWDK010000059.1:0-6934 GCA_036395335.1 Thermoanaerobaculia bacterium | reverse complement strand
AAGTCGAAGTCAGTTTCCGGGTGCGGAACAGCCGACATGGGAGTGGTCCCATTATGCATCGAGCTACCGTTCGCGCTGCCCGGTTGCCGGGCGGTTGAAATCGGGGAACGAAACGATCCATATTGAGCTTTCGGAGTGACGTTGAAGCTCCCGATCTACATGGACCACCACGCGACGACGCCGGTGGATCCCCGCGTCTTCGAGGCGATGACGCCGTACTTCACACGCGTCTTCGGCAACGCCGCTTCACGGAGCCACGTCTTCGGCTGGGAGGCGGAGGCGGCTGTGGACGAAGCGCGCCGGCAGGTCGCCCAGGGCATGAACGCCTCCCCGAAGGAAATCGTCTTTACGAGCGGCGCAACCGAGGGCGACAACCTCGCGATTCTGGGCGCCGCGCGCGCGTACCGGACGAAGGGAAACCACATCGTCACCGGGGCCACCGAGCACCACGCGGTGCTCGACTCCTGCCACGAGCTCGAGCGGGAGGGCTTCGAGGTGACTTACCTGGTCCCCGATCGGACCGGGCGGATCGACCCGGTGCAGGTCCGCGAGGCGATCGGGGATCGGACGATCCTCGTGACGCTCATGCTCGCGAACAACGAGATTGGAACGATCCATCCGCTGGCTCCGATCGGCGCAGTCTGCCGCGAGAAGGAGGTCCTCTTCCACACGGACGCCGTACAGGGCTTCGGAAAAATCCCCTTCGACGTCGAGGCGATGAGCGTCGATCTCGCCTCGGTGACCGCTCACAAGCTCTACGGCCCCAAAGGAGTGGGGGCGGTCTACGTCCGCGCCCGCAAGCCGCGAGTTCGCGTGGATCCGATCCTCTACGGCGGCGGACATGAGCGCGGCCTGCGCTCCGGCACGCTGAACGTCCCGGGGATCGTGGGCTTCGGAAAAGCGGTGGAGATTTCTATGGCCGAGCGCGAAGCCGAGGCGCGGCGCCTGCGGCTCCTTCGCCGGCGCCTCTTCGACGGCATCCTGGCGGAAGTCTCCGACGTGTCCGGCAACGGCCCGGAGCTTCCGCAGATCGAAGCGGACGGCTCGCTCGCCTTAGACGCCGAAGAGCGCCGTCTCCCGGGCAACCTGAACCTCTCCTTCGCGGGCGTCGAAGGGGAGGCACTCCTGATGGGCTTGAAGGACGTGGCCGTCTCCTCCGGTTCGGCGTGTACCTCGGCATCTCTCCAGCCGTCGCACGTCTTGAAGGCGATCGGGGTTCCGGACGAGCTCGCTCACGCCTCGATCCGCTTCGGCCTCGGGCGTCCCAACACGGCGGAAGAAGTGGATTTCACGATCGGGGCCGTCGCCGCGACGGTCAAACGCCTGCGGGAGCTGATGCCCGGGATGCGGGATCGGAAGGTCGACGAGCTGCGGGCCGGGCTCGGGCGCTCGTAGCTTTCCGGATGCCGGGGGAGCAGGGACCGAATCTCCTCGCCGAGATCGCGCGGGAGCTCGCCGCATACCGTGATCTCCGCGCTCGGCTCGCGCGCGGGGAGCGGGGCGGGACGGTCGCCGCCGCGGTGGGGGCGCTGCCCGGACTCCTTCTCGCGGCGCTCCGCCAGGATCTCGGCCGCCCCATCGCGATCGTCGTCGCCGACGAGGAGGAGGCGGAAAGGTGGATCGCCGATCTCTCGGCGGCTGGTCTCTCCGCGGTCTTCCACGCGCCGGCGCCGACCCTTACTCCCTACCAGCGCATTCCGCCGTCTCTGAAAGCGCGGCGCGACGAGTTCGCCCTTCTCGCGGCGCTCTCGCAGCGGGACGGCGTGGACGCGATCGTGCTGCCGGCGCGGTCTCTCTTCACGCGGCTGCCCGCCGCTGAGCGGCTCGAGGCCCTCTCGGTTTCGCTCGAGGAAGGGAAGGAGATCTCGCTCCCGGGCGTCGTCGGCCACCTGACGCGGGTCGGATACTGCCGGGCCGACCTCGCCATCGAGACCGGAGACCTCGCTGTGCGGGGCGGGCTCTTCGACGTGTTTCCTCCCGATCGGGAACTGCCCGTCCGAGTCGAGCTCGACGGCGACCGGATCGCCTCGCTCCGTGTCTTCGATCCGGACACGCAGCGCTCTCGCGAGCGGCTTGCGGCGGCGACGATCCCGCCGTTCGCGGCGTCGGCGGACGCCGGGGAGGCACGCGCTCTCCTGGAAGACCGAATCGGGCGGCTTCCTTCGGAGTCCGAGCGAATCGTTTTCGCTCCGGCCGTCGAGCCGATGCCGGCGAGCTGGCTCGACCACACGCGCGGCGCGATCCTCGTCGTCGCCGAGCCCTCTTCGGTGGAAGAGGAGCTCGAAGGCTTCGCCGAGCGAGTCATCTCGGATCGCGATCCCGACCGGGACTTCTTCGATCCCGAGGAGCTCCTTCACTCAGTCGAGAAGATCCGCGCGGCCATCGAAAACGCGGTGCTCTTCTTCGACCGCGTGGGCCTGTCCGCGCGCGGAGAGCTTCTGAAGCTGCCGGCGGAGCCGATTGCCGCCTGGGCGGGCCGGACCGCGGACGCGGCGGCGGAGATCTCGCGGTCGCTCGTTTCGGGAGAAGAAATCTTCGTCGCGGTCCGTCCGACGGGAGGCGTCGAGAAGCTGCGCCGATTCGCGCTCGAATACTCGCTCCACGTCTCCTCCGAGCGGCGGCCGGGCGCCGTCGTTTCCCTGTCCGCCGAGATCTCGGCCGGCTTCCGGCTGCGCGAGCCGCGCGCCGCCGTTTACGCCGAAAGCGAGATCTTCGGCGAGGAGAAACGCTCCGCAGTCTCGCGCGGCCGGCCGTCCGAGGCCTTTCTCTCCGACCTGCGAGACCTGAAGTTGGGCGACGCGGTGGTCCACCGCGACTACGGCATCGGGCTCTTCCAGGGGCTGACGCGGGTGCCCGTCGAGGGGGAAGAGCGCGAGTTCATGGAGATCGCGTACGCAGAGGAGAAGCGGCTCCTCCTGCCGGTCGAGCGGCTCGATCTGGTTCAGAAGTACTCGGGCGTCGAAGGCGTACAGCCGCCGCTCGATCGATTGGGCGGCGCCGGCTGGGCCCGGCGCAAGGCTTCGATCAAAAAGGCGATGCGCGACATGACCGACCAGCTGCTGAAGCTCTACGCGCGCCGGACTCTCGCCGATGGGTTCGCGTTCTCGCGCGACTCACCGTGGCAGAAGGAGTTCGAGGACGCGTTCGAGTATGAAGAGACCCCCGACCAGGCGCAGGCGATCGCCGACGTCAAGCGGGACATGCAGCAGGGAAAGCCGATGGACCGTCTGCTCTGCGGCGACGTCGGTTACGGCAAGACCGAAGTCGCGATGCGGGCGGCGTTCAAAGCGGTGCTCGACGGAAAGCAGGTCGCGCTTCTCGCGCCGACCACGATTCTCGCCGACCAGCACTTCCGCACCTTTCAACGGCGTTTCGCGGCCTTCCCCGTCACGATCGAGCTGCTCTCGCGCTTCCGTTCGCGTGCGGAGCAGAAAGCGATCGTCGAGAAGGTCGCCGCCGGCAGCGTGGACATCCTGATCGCGACGCATCGGATGCTCGGAAAGGACCTGGCGTTCCGCGACCTCGGGCTCCTGATCGTGGACGAGGAGCAGCGATTCGGCGTGGCGCAGAAGGAGAAGCTGAAGGAGTGGAAGGCCTCGATCGACGTGCTCTCGATGTCCGCCACGCCCATTCCGCGGTCTCTCCATCTCGGCCTGTCGGGGCTGCGCGATCTCTCGATCATCGAGACCCCGCCACGCGACCGGCTCGCGATCGAGACGCAGGTCGTCCCCGCGAAGGCCGACGTCATCCGCGAGGCGATCGAGGCGGAGATCGAGCGCGGCGGGCAGGTCTTCTTCGTCCACAACCGGGTCGAGTCGATCGGGCGGGTCCGCGAGACCCTCGAGGAGCTCCTGCCTTCGGTGCGGTTCACCGTCGCACACGGTGCGATGCGGGAGACGGAGCTCGAAAAGGCGATGATGCGCTTCTACACGAGGGAGGCCGACGTCCTTCTCGCGACGACCATCATCGAGAACGGCCTCGACATCCCGACCGCCAATACGATCTTGATCGACCGCGCCGAAACCTACGGACTGGCCCAGCTCTACCAGCTCCGGGGCCGCGTCGGCCGGAGCGACAAGCCCGCCTACGCCTACCTGCTCGTCGCCGAGACCGTCGCCCTCTCGGAGACGGCGAGACGGAGGCTGGCCTCGATCCAGGAGTTCTGCGACCTGGGAGCCGGCTTTCGCATCGCGGCGAAAGACCTCGAGATCCGCGGCTCGGGAAACATCCTCGGCGGGGAGCAGTCCGGACACATCGCGTCGGTCGGTTTCGAGATGTATCTGTCCCTGCTCGAGGAGACGATCCGCGAGATGAAGGGCGAGGAGGTTCGGCCGGAGCGGGCGGTCACCCTGTCTCTCGGACTCGATCTGACGATTCCGCCCGCGTACGTCGCCGACGAGAACTGGCGGATGATGATTTACAAGAAGGTAGCGCGCGCGAAGGACGACTCCGATCTCGAGGACACCCGCCGCGAGATCGCCGACCGCTTCGGCGAGCCTCCACCGGCGCTCGGACGCCTGATCGAGTACTCCCGCCTGCGCAACCGCGCCGAGCGGCTCGGAGTGACCTCGGTGACTCGGCAGGCCGGCCGCGTGCACCTGCGCCTGGCCGAGGACGCCCGCGTGGACGCAGAGACCTTAGCGGCGCTCGTCCGGGGGACGTCCGGTGCGGCGCTTTCCCCCGGAGGGCTCCTGTCGTTCCCGGCTCCTCCGGGCGAGGAGCTGCTGGCGGCGCTCCTTTCGTGGATGAACACGCTCGAAAGAAGGGAAGCGGCCTAGGGAAAGGAATTCAGCGACCCGGAAAGTGTTATGAATCTCCCCATGCGAAATCGGATTCTGCCCGTCGGCTTTGCCCTCCTGGCATCATTGCCTTTGCTTGGTGCCGAGCTCGTCGAGAAGATCGTGGCGCGCGTTAACGATCGCCTGATCACCTCCAGCGAGTTCGAAGCGCGCTTCACCGTTTTCCTCTCCTCCCCTCAGGCGGGGAACAATCCCCTCGAAGCGAAGCGCAAGCTGCTCGCCGAGCTGATCGACGAGAAGCTGCTCGAGGAACGCGCGAAGGAGCTTTCTGTTTCCGCGACCGACGAAGAGGTCGAGACGGCGGTCGAGCGCGTCAAGCGGCAGTACAACCTCGCGACCGACGCCGAATTCGAGGCGGCCTTGAAGTCGTCGAACCTGACGCGCGAGGATCTGAAGCGTCAGATGAAGAATACGATCACGCTCCAGAAGGTCATCGGTCGCGACATCAACTCCAAGCTCGACATGAGCGACGACACGCTGCGGCTCGAGTACGAGCGGCGGAAGGAGCAGCTCTACAAGACGCCGGAGCAGGCACGGGTGGGCGAGATCGTCATCCGGTTCGACGCCAACGATCCCGCCGCAAGGGCCCGCGCCGCCTCGCGGATCGAAGAGGCGCGCGCGAAGATCGCCGCGGGCACTCCCTTCGCCGACGTCGCGAAAGAGTACTCGGAAGGAAACGCGCGGGAGCGCGGCGGTTCACTCGGCAGCGTGAACAGGGGCGAGCTCGTGACTCCGCTCGACGCCGCCGTCTTCTCCGATCCGCCGCAAGAGTTCCCGCCGGCGGTCCTCCTTTCCTCCTCGGTTCACCTGTTCCACGTCACGGATCGCAAGCCCGCGGGCTACCGGCCGTTTGCGGAAGTCAAAGAGGACCTGCGCGCGAGGATCGGTGACGATCTCTACGACAAGCGCTACGCGGAGTACATTCAGAAGTTGCGCCGCGAGGCGTTCATCAAGATCTACGATCCCGCGCTCGCATCCGCGCGGGAAGAGAAGAAGACCTCGTAGCCGGCGGATTGATCGCCCGCCTCTCGCTCCCCGCCCGTTTCTCCTTCGACGCCGTGGTCCGTTCGCACGGCTGGTACGGCCTTGCGCCGTTTTCGTACGACCGCGAAGCGGGAGTTCTCGTGACGTTCGTCGATATCCGCAGACGAGCCGTCGAGATCACTTTTCGCGTGCGGAACGGGAAGCTCGAGGCGCGGGGGGATCAAATCGACTCGCGCGCGCTTCGCGCGATCGCGCGGCGGGTCTTTTCTCTCGATCTGGACTTCTCGGGCGCGCGGCTGGCGCTTTCGTCTGCGCCCCTGCTCTCCCGGGCCCTCGATCGACGCGGCGGCCGGATTCTGCGCGCGCCCACGCTCTTCGAGGACGCGGTCAAGATGCTTTTCACGACGAACTGCTCGTGGGCGGCGACGCGCGGGATGGTCGAGCGGCTGATCGGGCTCGCCGGGGCGGCCGGACGCGCGTTCCCCTCCCCGGAATCGATCGCGAAACTCTCGACTGCGACGCTCGCGAGACGGGTGCGCTGCGGATATCGAACGGAAGCGCTCAAGCTCTTCGCAAAGCGCATCGCCTCGCGCCGGCTCGACGTGACGGCCTGGGAAGATCCGACCTTCTCTTCCGACGATCTTCGCGAGACGATCGTCGCGGAGCGGGGTTTCGGGCCGTACGCCGCGGAAGGGTTGATGCGGATACTCGGCCGGCACGACTTCTTCGCTCTCGACTCCTGGACTCGGCAGCAATATCGAAAGCTCTATCCCGGTCCCGCGTCTTCGACCGACGGCGCGATCGCTCGGCGCTACTCGCGGTTCGGCGCCCATCGGGGACTCGCTCTCTGGCTCGAAATGACGAGCAGCTGGCACCCGGAGGAGTGATCTAGGACCCGCGACTCACGCCCGGGGAGCCGGTTATAAGGTTTCGGAACTCCGCGCAATGCGGGAAGTCGAAGTTTTAGCGACGACCGCTTGGGCTTGCGAGGTCGTACGACCGCAACCTGTGGAGATACAGTGCACTAGAACGAGTGCAATCGCCCGCGAAGGCCGATCAACATTCGTTGCGCTCGACTTTCGCCCCTAATTTTTTTAGGGAATTCCTTTTTCTTGACTAAAAAAGTTGGGACCCCTAACATCGCCCGCAAG
>DASWDK010000058.1:0-10028 GCA_036395335.1 Thermoanaerobaculia bacterium | reverse complement strand
TCTTTCACGTTCACCGGCGAGTACTTCTGGGATTCCCGGTCGGCGAACATCGCGACGATCTCCTTCGTCGAACCGTCTCGCATCCGGGCTTCGAAGGCGACGGTCGACTTCGTCGATGCGGTCTCGACGTTCGCGGCGGCGCTGCCGGCGGGCCCCACGACCGGCCCGGCCGCGTAGCCGAGGGCGTTCAACACGATCCGGTTCGGAACGACCTCGGTCAGCGCGAACTCGGCGACCAACGTGTTCGGACCGGGCTCGTCGACCACCTGGAACCGGTGTCTGGGATCGGTGCGGAAGGCCTCCTGAAACGTGAGCCTCGCGAAGGCGGCGAGCTCCTTCGCGTCCTCCTTGACCTTCTCGCCTCGCTCGATCTTTTCCCACCACGTCATCTTGCGCAGGTAGTCGATGTTCCAGGGAGCGATGTAGATCTGCTTGTAGTGACTCCAGTCGGCGTCCTTCTTTCGCCAGGCGGCGTGGAACGGGAGGTCGGTCGGCCTTTCGAGATTCTCCGGTGGGATGAAGCCGGCGGGTCTTGCGGGTTTCGCCTTCTGGATGCAACCCGTGCCGCCGATCAGGCCGGTCAAGAAAACCCCGAGGAGAATCGAACGAGACGCGGGCCGGTTCATGCGCCGCTCCTTTCGACCGTATGAGTTTGCGAACCGGATTCTATCGTTCCGCCCAGAGCTGTGCGGCCGGGCACACGCCTTGC
This sequence comes from Thermoanaerobaculia bacterium, assembly GCA_036395335.1. Lineage (GTDB taxonomy): Bacteria > Acidobacteriota > Thermoanaerobaculia > UBA5066 > Gp7-AA6 > Gp7-AA6. The sequence goes on along the minus strand of DASWDK010000058.1, from coordinate 9,319 downwards.
TGCTCCATTGCAGACGACGAAAGGAATCACGATGGAAATGACCACAGCGACCCCGTCGCTCGCCGAGACTCTCGACCGGCTCGCCCGGCGGGAGCCGGCCCGATTCCCCGTCATTAGCCTCTATCTGAACGCTCAGCCGGACAGCCGTGGAAAGGACAACTACGCGGCTTTCCTCCGCAAGGAGCTGCGCGGCCGCTTGCGGGATTTCGAGCTGCGGTCGCCCGCGCGGGAGAGTTTCGTAGAGGACGTCGCGCGAATCGAGCGTTTCGTGTCGGAAGACGTCCGCCCGTCCGCGAACGGAATCGCGATTTTCGCCTGTTCGGCCGCCGATTTTTTCGAGGCCCTGCAGCTCGACGCTCCGATCGAGCGGCACCGGCTGACGGTCGGCGACCGACCCCATCTCTACCCGCTCGCGCGAATTGTCGATCGGTATCCGCGCCATGCGGTCGTCCTCGCCGACACGAATCACGCCCGGATCTACGTCTTCGGGCGCGGTCGGACCATTGATCGGGAAGAGCTCGCGAGCGAGAAAGTGTCGCGTACCGAAGTGGGAGGATGGTCTCAGCTGCGCTACCAGCGCCACGTCGAAGATCATTACCTGCATCACGCCAAGGAAGTCGTCGAGGCTCTCCGCCGTATCGTCGCCGAGGACCGCGCGGAGTACGTCTTTCTCGCCGGAGACGACGTGATCGTGCCGCTGCTGCGGGGCGAGCTCCCGAAGGGCCTGGAACGGAAAGTCGCCGGAGTCCTTCGCCTCGAGATCCGCACACCGGAAGACGAGGTCAGGGCGGCGGCGGCCGAGGCGCTCGCGGAACTCGTGGCGGGCAGCGAGAGGAAGCAAGTCGAGAAGCTGCGTGGGGAGTGGCTCGCCGACGGTCTCGCGGTCGGCGGAGTTCGTGAAGTTCTCGAAGCGCTGGAGAAAGGTCGGGGGGACGAGGTGTGGATCACGACAGCGCTCGCCGAAGCGGAGGCCGCCAGGCCGCAGGGGAGCGTTCCGCTCGGCGACGAGATCGTGCAGCGCGCGCTCGCGACCAGCGCTACGGTTCACTTCGTGGAAAATGCGCCACTGCTCGCCGAAATGAAGGGCATCGTCGCGAGGCTCCGTTACCGCCCCGGCGCGACACCTCGCGACAACTCTCCCGTCGAAAGGAAACTCGAGGCATGAGCAGGCACATCAACGTCAATCCGGATCACTACAAGACGGCCGGGCGCGAGCGGCCCGGCAAGGACGTCCTGATCGAGGAGGAGAAGCGGGAGCTCGCCCGTTCGAAGAAGGGCTCGCCCGCGGCTAAGCGCGCGCCGGCCAGACCTCCTGGCCCGTCGAAACGAAGTACAGCCCGGCCTCGGTCGGCCGGCCGGTGAGCGTCTCCCAGTAACGACGGTACATCTCGATCTGCGGCGAGTAGAACGCAACGAGCTCTTCGAGGTTGCCGACGATCGTGTCCGACTTGTAGTCGACCAGAACCCATCCCGACTCTTCTTCGAAAGCGAGGTCGATCGCTCCTTGCAGGAGCGTCTCGGGCGGGTCTGACGGGAGGCCGAGCTCCTTCGAATCGACTTGCAGAGCGAACGGGATCTCTGTGAAGCGCCGCCGCGCCAGGAGCGCTCGGAGCCACAGAGGCGACACGATCACGGCCCGTGCGAGGGCAATCACCTCGGGCAGATCCGTGGCGGGCCTGCCCTCCTCAGAGAGCAGGTTCGCGGCGTACCGGTCGAGCTCGAGCGATGGATCTTTCATCGCGGCGTCGAGCAGGCGGTGGATGACTCGTCCCCAAGACATTCCGCGGCCGGTGCGGGCGCGGAACGGAACGTTTTCTTCCGAGTGAGTGAGCTTCGTCACCTGCTCGACGCGGTAGCTCGGGTGCGTCGCAACCTCCCGGCGCGAATCGCGCTTACTGCGGAACTCTCCGAGCTCCGCCGAGAGTTCGCAGGCCGGGAGCGGAGCCGCGCGAGCGGGCCGGGCCGGCAGGTCCGGCAGCGGCTTCGAGATCGCCGCGGCGAGCCTCGCCCAGGGGCTTCGCGTCTCGTTGGGCCCAGAGCTCACGACCAGAAGATCGGCCGCGCGGGTCGCGGCGACGTAGAGGAGCCGGGCCTTCTCCGCCTCCTGAAAGCGCCGCTCCCGTTCCTCTCGATCGCTCCAGTCCACCGGCCGCGCGACTTCTCCTTCCGCCGATTTCCGATCGTTGCGCTCCGACCGCAGGACCCGCAGCCAGGCCCGGGGCGGCTCGGTCTCCCGGCCAACGCACCAGCCGATCGGTGCGTCCCACTCGCCGCCCGGGTCCGCGAGAAAGACAATGGGAGCCTCGAGTCCCTTCGCGCGGTGGAGGGTCAGGAGGCGAACGGCTCCGGTCGTTCCCGGGCGAAGGCTCATCTCCTCGGTATCGCTCGACTCGGTCAGGTGGCGCAGGTGCCGAACGATCGAGGCGAACGATTCTCCGCTCGCGGACAGAGCGCGGGCAATCGAGACCGCCTTCAGCAGGTTGCCCGCGCGCGTGCCGCCGAGCTCGCGCGCGCCGGCATGCGCGATGGCGCCGAGGTTTCCGGCGATGCGGCCGAGCGCGGTCGCCGGCGGAAGGCGCCTCGAGAGGTCGAATGCTTCGCGGAGAATCTCGAGCGCCGCGACGATGCGGGAGTCGGCGGAAGCCGGCGGCGGCGCAAAGATGTGGAAATGACCGCCGTCGCGGTGGAACCGGTAGAGAGCGTCATCGTCGACTCCGAAGAACGGGCCCCGCAACGCCGCGACGAGGGACACCGGGTCGTCCGAATCGACGATACTCTCGAGGAGCGGCAGGAGGTCGCGGAGATCTTCAGACTCGCTAAACGCGCCGCCGCCCGCGATCTCGTACGGAATTCCGCGCAGCTCGAGCTCCCGCGCGTAAAGATCCATCCGCCGCTTGTAGCGAAAGAGAATCAGGAAATCGCCAGGCCGAGCCCCGCAACTTCCTTTCCAGGCGATCTCGACTTTCGCGTCGATCGCGGCGCGAATCCAGGAGGCGATCCGGACGGCGTCGGAGCGCGCCACGTCGTCCTGGTTGCGGCCGGCCGCGGGAACGTCGAGCCGCACCGGGCCGGAGAATCCCCCGGCGTTGCCGCGATCGGGAACGAGTCGTGAGTCGGCGGCCTGCTCGCGCGACGCCGTCGCCGGAAAGATCGCGGAGAACACGTCGTTGACCCAGTCGCAGATCTCGGGACACGATCGGAAGTTCGTCGTGAGCCGGAGGACACGGCCACCCGACGCAAAGATCCGGTCCTTCACGCACTCGTACGTCTCGATGTCCGCCCGGCGGAAGCGATAGATCGACTGTTTCGGATCCCCGACGACGAAGAGGGAGCCGGGAATCGGGTCGAGACGGCGCCAGTCCCTTTCGTCCAGCTGGCTTCCAGTCAGGTACAGCAGAACTTCGGCCTGAATCGGGTCTGTATCCTGGAACTCGTCGACGAGGATCGGCGTGAAGCGCCTCTGGAAGTCTGCTCGCGCGTCCGGATGATCGCGGAGCAGGTCGCGCGCGCAGAGAAGGAGGTCTCCGAAATCGAGTGCTCCCCGATCGCGGCGCAGCCGCCGGAACACGTCGACAGCCGGCCTCACGGCCTCGATGGCCACGGGATAGAGGAACTCCCGCCAGCGCCCGAGAGCGGGTGAGACGACATCCTCGACGAGCGTGTCGAAGTCGTCGCGCAGCTTCTTCGCGGCGGCGGCGTTCGGCCAGAGCTTCTGCACGATGTTGCCGCGGCCCTGAAGCCTTTCGAAGAGAGTGACGAGCTCCGCGGGCCGGTCGAGGTCGCGGATGTCCCTCAATCGCAGCGCACTGCGGAGCTTCCTCTGCAGGGAGTCCGATTTTGCGGCCGGGTCGCGCGGCGGAATCTCCCACTCTGCGCGGGCGAGAAACTCAAGCACTTTCTCTTTCTCCCGCACGAACTGCGGCTCCGGCAGCCGATTCGCCACAGCCGGCTCGACGTCCGGGTTCGAAGCGAGGCACTGGTATGCCGCCCGAAGGAGGTCGATCGACATGCCGTAACGGCCAAGCTCCGCCAGGATCGGAGCCGATCCGATGAACAGCGTCTGCTTGTACCGCTCCCACGCTTCCTCCCGTAGGAGAAGATCCTCCGTTTCGTCGAGCTCCTCGAACTCCGGATCGACTCCCGCCTCGACCGGCCGCTCCCGCAGGAGCCGCGCACAGAACGAATGAATCGTGCCGATGAAGCCGCGGTCGATCCCTTCGAGAGCGCCGGTGAGCCGCGCCCGCTTCGTAGCGTCGCTCTCCGCGCGGATCCCCTCCTCAAGACCGACCTGAAACCGCTCCTTCAACTGCGCGGCCGCCTTCACAGTGAACGTCACCGCGCAGAGTCGGTCGACAGTCGCTCTTCCTTCGCGGACGATCGCGAGCATTCGCTCGACGAGGCTCGTCGTCTTCCCCGTGCCCGCCGCGGCCTCGACGAGCAGGTTCGTGTCGAGGTCCTGCCGGATCACCTGCCGGTCGGCCTCGTCGGAACGGAATCGACCGCGTCCGCTCACGACGGGTTCAGTCTCCCGTACGGCTCGAGCATCGGGTTGCCCGTCAGATTTTCGAGCTTGACGTGCGCCCGGGCCGTTGCGCGTTCGACGCCGCCGCAAACCTTTCCGAACTCGCAGATCGAGCAGTCTTCCTTCGTCGGCGTGTGCGGGAATGCCCCCGCGGCGAGCAGATTGAAGAGCGCCGTCAGCGTCTCCCGTGTCGCCGCGACGTCGAGCGGCGCGGCGAACCGCTCCCCCTCGCCCCGGCGGCCCGGGTAGAAATACCCGGACTGGGTCACGCGACCCGGTCGTCCCGCACGCTCGAGGAGGATCTCAAGAGCCTGCGCATAGAGTGCGTCCTGAACGCGGCGTCCGCCCCGTCCGCGCTCCGGATCGGCCGTGTCCCAGGAGCTGCCGGTCTTGTAATCCCAGACCTGATACGCGTCCGGCGACTCCTCGTCGACCCGATCGATTCTTCCGGAGAGAAGGAATCCCTCCCCCCTCCCGAGCGGAATCCGGACCGCCCGCGGCCCACCGGGAGGTTCGGTCGACTCGCGCGACGGACCGAAGCCGACTTCGAACCACCTCGGCACGATCTTCCGGCAGTAGTCGTCCTCGGCGAGCAGGAAGATGCGGCAGGAGTCGAGGACCTCATCGGAAAGCGCGTCGAATGCCGCCTCGCTTCGGGGCGGGATCTTTGCCCTCCACTTCGCCACTTCCTCGCGGGCGATCGCTTCGATCCGCGCCCGGTCGCGGACGAACCGGGGCCGGACGACGGCGCCGACCGGGTCCGCATAGAACCGGCGGAAGACCTCGTGGAGAAGGGTGCCTCTCTCCATCGCGGTCAACCAAACCGTCGGGTCGGCACGCACGTCCTCGGGCGGTTGAATCCGAAGCACGCGCTTCAGGAAATAGGAGTAGGGACACCGCGCCAGGTCTTGAATGCGCGAGCACGAGGTCGGTTCATCCGAGCGCCGGGGATCGAGGCCCGCGGGATCGAGGATGAGCCCGTCCCAGACGGTAAAGGCCTCGCTGTCGCGCTCCGCCTCTGCCCGGAAGCCGTCCTCGAGCCAGGGATAGGCGGCGCGAACCGCGTCCCCTCCCCGGCCGCCGGAGAGAGATGGATCCTCTGTCCTGGATAGCCACCACTCGGTCTCGTCGAGCGCCGCAAGCGCCTCGGTCACAAACCCGATCCCGGCGCCGAGCCTGCGGTCAACCTCGCTGTAATCGGCGCCCGGATGACCTCCGGCGAGCCGGAAGATCTCGAGGAAGGCGGCAGCGGGGAACTGCTCTCTTGCCTGGAGAAGGTCCCAGCAGGCGTAGCTGACAGTGATCTCACCGCGCACACGCGCGACGCACGACTTGAGCTCCAGCGCGTTCTCGGCAGGACGGCGGCCGCGCATCGCGAGTTCGCGCGGCCGCACGGCGGCGTTTATCCCTCGCCGTTCGTCGTCCAGAAGGACGGGGTCCTGCAGACCTGAGCCGGGATGGCGGCGCGAGTCGAGCCCGACGAAAAAGATCCGGGAGCGGCCGCTGTAACCGCCGGACCGGTAGTCGCTGAAGTACAGCCGGCCCGGCCGTGGCCGGTCCGCCGCGACGTGCAACCGCCTGACCGCGTCGCAGAGCCGCGCCACCGCCTCTTCGATCGAGAGTCGCGTAACCGGGAGCGTCTCCAGCTCGCCGAATAGTCCCCCGAGGGCGCTCGAAGCCATGGCGTCGAGATTGCCGGCGATTCGTGCAAAGCCTTCGACGAACGCGCTCGCGGACCGCGCGACGGCGCGGAGCTCGACTTCTCCGGCGGCCGGCTCGGGCGCGAGAGCGAGAAGCCGAGCCACCATGTCGTGCACCGCTCGCGCGGTCGCAAGGCGCTCCTCGAGCCACTCGATGCGGGCAGCGAGGTCCTCCTCGTTCTCGTCCGAACGTCGCCGCGCCGACTGGACTTCGGCCGCGCGCCGGACGATGTGGCGGTCGAGCGACGCGAGGGTCCGCTCGCGCCCCCAGCCGATGCGCGCCTCGCGGAGCTCGCGCGCCGCCGGAATCGGTCCCGGCGGATCGGCACAGATCCGCGATAGTTCGAGCAACCCGCCGGCGATTACCTGGCGAAGCTCTTCACTCTCGAAGTTCCGGCCGAGCCACCGTAGATATCCGAGCGCTGCCTGACCGGGGCGGGTGAAAGTCGCCGGGATTCCCTGGCCAAATGTGCAAGGGATGTCGTGCTCCTGGGTGAGCTCGTAGACGAGGGGCCCATAGGTCGCAGGATCAGTCGCAAGAATCTCGACGTCGTCGAGGGGGATTCCGCCGCTCAAAACGCGGCGCAAGACCTCGCGGATCTCGTTCTCCTCGCCGAGTGCGCGAAGAAGTTTCGCCCGCGACGCGGTCGCCGTCCAGCTATCCGGCTCGTCCGCTTCCAGAGTTCGAAGCCGCCCGTCGGAGATCCGGTTCACGAGCTCGGCCTCCGCCGCCGAGAGCTCGAATCTCCCTGCCAGAAGATAAAGGGCATCGGAGGGGTGCCGGCCCTCCCGGAGAGTCTTCACGGCCCGCTGGAGAACCTCCGCTCGGTCGACGAACTTCCCGCGAGCGAGAGCCAATTCGTACGCCGCGAGAACCCTCTTTAACTCGACGGCTTTTCTCGAGTCGCCAAACGCACTCTCCGGAAGCGAGTCCGGCGGAATGCCGGCGCTGCGCATTTCGTCGAAGGTGCTCTGAATCGCGCGGTGGAGACCCGGACGCCCTGCCAGCTCTCCAAAGTAGGAGTCCGGAGTCAGCGCTTCGGCGCACGCCTGCTCAATGAGCGCGAGAGCCTGCGCCCGCGAGAGGAGCGTCAGTCCCTCTTCGGCAATCACCGGACCGGCGACCGCGTGGGCAAGACTCCGCACGCTCTCGACACGGAGGTGAACCCACGGAGTGCCGGAGCGCACCAGCGACTCGACGATCTGGTGGCCGACGAAGCGGCTGGGCGCAATCAATGTCTTTTCTTCCAGAGGCCGATCGCGGCATACCTCCGCCAGCGACTCGACGAGCCGGGAGAGTTTCTTCGCGTCGCCCCCGAAAGGCAGCATGGCTTGTAAGGACACGGAGCTCCGCATTCTGGTCGAACGAGCTTCTTTTTTGAACCGGGTCGCTCGCCGCTATCTGGCGTCGGTCACGGTGAGTCTCACCCGCGGAGGCGGACAAACAGCGTCCTACGAGTGCGCGACTCCGGGGTCATCCGGAGGTTCCTCGTGGTTCCCTCGGATCTCCCGGCGGTCCGGTCCCTCGAACTCCTCCACGTGATCCTCGAAGTCTTTCTTTTCCTCGTCCGTCATGGTGTCGTCCGGGGTGGGCGCCGGCGGATTCGGTTCGGTCATGAAGCCTCCGCCTTTCGCAGATTCAAGCTCTGCGCCAGAGTAGAATTCCCACGGAGTCCGGGGGAGCCCACTCCGCGGCTTCGATGGCGCGGACGGCTGAGAGTTCCCGGCGCGTGTTGCCGGGAAGACCCCGTAAACCTGATGCGGGTAATGCCGCCGTAGGGAGGAAACATGAGGACCCAGCTCGAAGCCGTCCCCTCCAACCGCGTCGCGAGCCGCGAGCCGCTGCCCGGCTCGAGAAAAGTCTACGTTTCCGGTCCCGGCGGGACGTCCGTGCCGTTTCGTGAGATCGCCCTTGATCCGACGCGTGGAATGCGCGGTGAGGTCGAGCGGAACGCGCCGCTTCGCGTCTACGACACGTCCGGGCCGTACACCGACCCGGAGGCACGGATCGACCTCACGCAGGGTCTCCCCGAGCTGCGCCTTCCGTGGATCCTCGCTCGCGGGTCTTACGACGAGACCGAGCCGCGCCGCGCGAGCCGGCCCGACCTCGCTCTGACGCGGCCGCGCCGCGTCCTGCGGTCTCGCGGCAACGCGACCCAGATGCACTGGGCGCGGAAGGGAGTCGTCACTCCCGAGATGGAGTTCGTCGCAGTCCGGGAGAACGTGGACGCCGAGTTCGTGCGCAGCGAAATCGCGCGCGGCCGCGCGATCCTTCCCGCAAACCCCAACCATCCCGAGACGGAGCCGATGGTGATCGGGCGCAACTTCCTCGTGAAGATCAATGCGAACATCGGCAACTCGGCGGTGACCTCCTCGATCGAAGAGGAGGTGGAGAAGATGACCTGGGCGATTCGCTGGGGCGCGGACACCGTGATGGATCTCTCGACCGGGAAGAACATCCACGAGACCCGCGAGTGGATCCTGCGCAACTCGCCGGTGCCGATCGGGACCGTCCCGATCTACCAGGCGCTCGAGAAGGTGGACGGCAAGGCGGAGGAGCTCACCTGGGAGGTCTACCGGGACACGCTGATCGAGCAGGCGGAGCAGGGAGTCGACTACTTCACGATCCACGCCGGGGTGCTTCTGCGCTACATCCCGCTCACGGCGAAGCGGGTCACGGGGATCGTTTCGCGCGGCGGCTCGATCATGGCGAAGTGGTGCCTCGCGCGGCACGAGGAGAGCTTTCTCTACACGAAGTTCGACGAGATCTGCGAGATCCTGAAGAGCTACGACGTCTCGTTCTCGCTGGGGGACGGGTTGCGGCCCGGGTCCACCGCCGACGCCAACGACGAGGCGCAGTTCGCCGAGCTCGAGACGCTCGGCGAGCTGACGCGGAAGGCCTGGTCGCACGACTGCCAGGTCATGATCGAGGGACCGGGCCACATCCCGATGCACCTCGTCCAAGAGAACGTCCGCAAGGAAATGGAGATCTGCGGCGAGGCGCCGTTCTACACGCTCGGACCGCTCGTGACCGACGTCGCGCCAGGGTACGACCACATCACGTCCGCGATCGGGGCCGCCATGATCGGCTGGTTCG
>DASWDK010000057.1:0-2215 GCA_036395335.1 Thermoanaerobaculia bacterium | reverse complement strand
AGCCGCTCGTGATGGCGGGTCACAAAGACCACGATCGCGAGGAACGCCCCCATGAGCGCGAAGCGCAGGAGGATTTCCCCGGGATCGGCGAGGTCGCGCCAGACGAGAAGCGTGACGGCCGAGAGGACGGCGAGCGCCGCGAGGTTGACCGCTTCCAGGGGCCGCAGGCGCACGGGCGGAGGTTACCGCGCGCCCCCTTTGCCCGCTGCGATAGTATTTTTTGGCGGATGACATTTCGTGCGGCGTTGCTCGCGTCCCTCGCCTTCGTGGCGGGCGCCGCCGGTTCACCAACTCCATCGCCGGCGCTCCTCTCCGGGCCGAAGGTCTTCGTCGCCCGGGTCGACACGCCGATCCATCCGGCGGCGGCGAGCTACCTGAAGAAGATCCTGCGCGCGGCTGCGGACGAGGGCGCCTCGCTCGTCGTCGTCGGGCTCTCGACGCCCGGCGGCCTTCTGACGTCGACGCGCGAGATGACCTCGGCCATCCTGCAGTCGACCGTGCCGGTCGTCACGTACGTCTCTCCTTCCGGCTCGCAAGCGGCTTCCGCCGGCTTCTTCCTTCTCCTGGCGGGCGACGTCGCCGCCATGGCGCCGGGGACCAACGCGGGAGCGGCGCACCCGGTCGGCGGCGAAGGGCAGGACCTGCCGAAGACGATCAACGAAAAAGCGGAGCAGGACGCGCGGGCGATGATCCGCACTCTCGCCCGGCAGCGCGGGAGGAACTCCGAGAAAGCCGAGGCGGCGGTCACGAAGAGCATCTCGTACACCGAGACCGAGGCGAAGGACGCCGGCCTGATCGAGGTGATCGCGCGCGACGTGCCGGACCTTCTCGCGCAGCTCGACGGGAGAAAGATCACGCGGATAAACGGGCAGGTCGCGACGCTCGCCCTGAAAGACCCGCGCGTCGAACAGCGCGAGATGAGCAAGGCGGAGAAGCTGATCGGCTTCGTGTCGCATCCCAACGTGGCCTACCTCCTCTTCCTGCTGGGTCTGATGGGCCTCTACTTCGAGCTGTCGAGCCCGGGAGCGGTCCTTCCCGGCGTCGTCGGGGGAATCGCGCTCCTGCTCGCGCTCTATGCCTTTTCGGTTCTGCCGGTGAACCTGGCCGGCCTCGCGCTCATCCTCTTCGCGATCCTGCTGTTCGTCGCGGAAATCAAGGTCGTGAGCCACGGCATTCTCGCGGTGGGCGGGGCGATCTCGCTGATCGCCGGATCGCTGCTCCTCTTCTCCGGACGGGGTGAGGAGACGCTCTATCGGATCGACCTCTCGATCATCGTCCCGGGTCTGCTCATGACGCTCGCGATCGTAGGGTTCCTCACCTGGAGGACCCTCGAGTTGCGGATGCGGCCGGCGCGGACCGGTCTCGAAGGGATGGTGGGGGAGGATGCGCGGGTCGTCGAGGAGTTCGCGGCGCCGGGGCGGGGCAAAGTCCTGGTCCACGGCGAGTACTGGGACGCCGAAGGCCCCCCGGGCCTCGCGGCGGGTGAGACCGTGCGCGTGGCGCGAGTGGAAGGAACACGGATTCGAGTGGAACGGAGGAACTGATGCCCGAGGTGTTTTCGAGAACCGGCTGCCTGATCGCGATCTTCATCGGAATCATCTTCCTGTTCAAGTGGATCAACGTCTTGAACGAGTACGAGCGGGCGGTCACGTTCTGGCTGGGACGCCTCGGCAAGCGGCCCAAGGGGCCCGGGCTCGTCCTCATCTTCTGGCCGTTCGAGCGGATGGTCCGGATCTCGCTCCGCACGGTCGTCCACGAGGTCCCCACTCAGGACATCATCACGAGAGACAACGTCTCGGTGAAGGTCAGCGCGGTCGTCTACTTCCGGGTCGTGGAGCCGGACAAGGCCGTCGTGCAGGTGGAGAACTATCTCTACGCGACGTCACAGCTCGCGCAGACGACGCTGCGGAGCGTGCTCGGTCAGGCGCTGCTCGACGAGCTCCTCTCGGAGCGCGAGAAGTTGAACGTCGCGCTGCAACAAGTGATCGACCAGCATACCGAACCGTGGGGCATCAAGGTCTCCTTGGTCGAGGTCAAGCAGGTCGACCTCCCGCCGGAGATGCAGCGCGCGATGGCAAAGCAGGCGGAGGCCGAGCGAGAGAAGCGGGCCAAGATCATCCACGCGGAAGGGGAGTTCCAGGCCGCGAGGCAGCTCTCGGAAGCGGCGAAGATCATCGGCGAGGAGCCCGCGACCCTGCAGCTGCGCTACCTCCAG
>DASWDK010000056.1:0-13950 GCA_036395335.1 Thermoanaerobaculia bacterium | reverse complement strand
GGCACACCTGACGGGCGGAATCCTGTGGGCGGCCGGTCTCGAGCCGGGATACTGCGGAAACCTCGAACGACAAGCACCCCGGCGACTCCTGCCGCGGCGGCCGCCTCCGCGGAACTTGACGCCGCGGCGCTAGTCCGACATCCCGCCTTCTTTCGCCTTGATCAGGTCCAGGATCTTCCGATCGACCTTGCCGTCCTGCCGAATCCGGACGTCGTAGTTCTCCCAGCCCATGTATTCGGCGAGCGCCTTCGTCGAAGCTTCGTCCCAGGCGCCGTCGCTCTCTCCCTTGAAGAATCCCTTCTTGGCGAGCAGCTTCTGCAGATAGACCGCGTCCGAACCGGCGATCGGGACCACGTCCTTCGGGTCGCTCCTCTCGAAATGGATCTTCTGCAGGTCGTAGAGCCGGAAGATCTCGGCGATCGGATCCTTCGCGTCGTAGACGGAAATGTCGATGTAGCGGTCGCTCTTGGCATCGTACGACGCCCCTTTCCGCACGACCACGAGTGCCGCCGACTGCCGCCCGCGCCGGTCGCCCCCGGCTTCCGCGCCGGCCTTGATCGCGGCGAGGAGCCGATCCGCGAGCGGACCCTTCGTCCCGAGGAACGCCTTCTCCATCGCGTCGACGGTTGCCTCGGAGACGAGGATGTTCCCCTGGATCGAGTAATCGGGTCCGGTGCGGCCGCCCGCCCAGTCGAAGCACTTCTTTCCGGTGAAGGTCGCCGAGCGCCCTTTCGCGTCCACGATCCCGACCTGCCGGTCCTGGAGATCCGGATCGTCCCGGGAGACGATCGTCATCACTTCCTGCGGCGTCGCGCCGAGCTCCAAGAGCTCGAGCCCTTTGGTTCCGAAGTCGGAGTTGGAGAAGGACTGCGTCGCGACGGCGCCGACGCCCGCCTTCGCGTAGGGCACCGCCACGCGAACGTTCGGGAACTTCGACTGCACGGCGACGCCCAAGTCGCCGTTCGCAGGATCGCGGGCGACGATCGAGAACGTAGCGATTCGCGGAGTGGAAGCCGGCGAGACGAGCGCGGCCGCGAGGACCGCGACGAGGGTGTTCATGGGACCTCCCGTTGATTGGCGCCGATTCTATGCGCGGGCCCTTTCGCTGGTCAGAGCCTCTGTGCCACTGTGGTAATTTCGCCCCGGATGCCCGCGTCCGAGCCCGCGACCGCTCCCCCCGCGCTCAAGCGCACGTCGCTCTACGATCTCCACCGCGAGCTCGGCGCGAAGCTGATCGACTTCGGCGGCTGGGAGATGCCGGTGCAGTACTCCGGGATCCTGCAGGAGCACCGGGCGGTGCGGGAGCGGGTCGGGATCTTCGACGTCTCGCACATGGGAGAGCTCGAGGTCAGCGGCGCGGGAGCACTTGCTGCGCTCCAGTGGCTGACGCCGAACGACGTTACGCGCCTCTCCGACGGCCGCTGCCACTACTCCGCGTTTCTGACCGACCGGGGCACGTACGTGGACGATCTGCTCGTCTATCGGAAGGCCGAGGACTCCTGGATGCTCGTTGTCAACGCCGCGAACATACCCAAGGACTTCGAGTGGGCGAGGTCGCACGTGCGGGGAAACGCGCGAGTCGGGGATGCTTCCGATCGGTACGCGCTCATCGCCGTGCAGGGACCGCGCGCGGCGGCGCTCCTGTCGCGCGTCGCCGCGGAGGATCCGTCCGATCTCGACTACTACGCATTTCGGGAGATCTCGATCCTGGGCGAGCCGACTCTCGTCTCGCGGACCGGCTACACGGGGGAGGACGGCTTCGAGATTTGCCTTGCGTCCGAGCGGGCCGAGAAGGTATTTCGTCGGCTTCTCGAGGAGGGGCGCGACGAGGGCATCCTCCCGTGCGGGCTCGGCGCTCGGGACACGCTGCGGCTCGAAGCGAAGATGGCGCTCTACGGCAACGACATCGACGACACGGTGACACCGTGGGAGGCAGACCTCGGCTGGACCGTGAAGATGAAGAAGGGGGATTTCCTCGGCCGCGTCGCGCTCGAGAGACAGAAGGCGGAGGGTGTTCCGCGCAAGCTCGTCGGCTTCGAGATGATGGATCGCGGCATTGCGCGCCACGGCTATCCCGCTCGTACCGCTTACGGGGAAGGGGTCGTGACATCGGGAACCCACTCCCCGACGCTCGGCAAACCGATCGGCCTCGCTCTTCTGCCCGCCGGCGCGGCCGGCGTCGGGACCGAATTCGAGATCGACATCCGCGGACGAAGCGCGAAGGCCCGCGTGGTCGAGACTCCGTTCTACAAGAGACCGAAGGAGGCGCGGTGAACCCCGAAGACATGCACTACACCCAGAGCCACGAATGGGTTCGCATCGACGGGGACGTCGGGACGATCGGCATCACCGACTACGCGCAGAAGGAGCTGGGCGAGATCGTTTATCTCGAGCTGCCGGAAGTCGGCCACGTGTTCAACGCCGGCGACGAGTTCGGAACGGTCGAATCGGTCAAGGCGGTCTCCGAGCTGTTCACGCCCGTCTCGGGCGAAATCGCCGAAATCAACAAGGGAGCGGTTGCGGAGCCCGGGATCGTCAACGACGACCCGTTCGGGGACGGATGGCTGATCAAGATGAAACTGACGACCGACGAGGAGGCCGGAAAGCTGATGTCGGCGGACGAGTACGCGAAATACGTTCAGCAGGAGGAAAAGAAGCAGTGAAGTTTCTTCCGACCTCCGACGCGGACCGGTTGGAGATGCTCCGGGCGATCGGGGTGTCGTCGGTCGAAGAGCTGTTCGCGTCCATCCCGGCGGAGGTTCGCCAGCCTCCAAACCTCCCGCCGCCGCTTTCCGAGATCGAGGTCCGGCGCCTCCTGGGATCGCTCGCCCGGCGCAACGCCAATGCGCGGGACACGGCGTTCTTCCTCGGGGCAGGGATCTACAACCACTCCATCTCCGCGGTCTCCGACCAGATGCTCTATCGCGCCGAGTGGCTGACCTCTTACACGCCCTACCAGCCGGAGGTTTCCCAGGGTACGCTCCAGTCGATCTTCGAGTTCCAGACGCACATCTGTCTGCTGACCGGCCTCGACGTCGCGAACGCGTCGCTCTACGAAGGCGCTTCGGCGCTCGTCGAGGCGCTGCTCATGGCGTCGCGCCTCTCCCGCGGACGGACGCGGGCCGTCCTTTCGGCGGGAATCCACCCCGAATACCGCGAGACCGTGAGGACGTACTTTTCCAGCCTGGGATTCACGTCGGTGGAAGTTCCGGTCGGCTCCGACGGCGCGACTGACGCGGACGCGCTCCGCGCGGCCGTGGACGACGACACCTTCGCGGTTGCCGTCCAGTCGCCGAACTTCTATGGCGTCATCGAGGACTGGGAGACCGGCTCGCGCACGGCACGAGAAAGGGGCGCGCTGTCGGTCGCGGTCGTCGCGGAAGCGGCGTCGCTCGGCCTGCTCGCCCCGCCGGGGGAGCGGGGCGTCGATATCGCCTGCGGCGAGGCTCAGTCGCTCGGCGTGCCGATGCACTTCGGCGGTCCGGTGCTCGGATTCCTCTCGTGCCGCTCCGAGCACCAGCGTCAGATCCCGGGACGCCTCGTGGGGCAGACTCGGGACGCCCAGGGTCGGCGTGCGTTTTGCCTGACGCTTTCGACCCGGGAGCAGCACATCCGGCGCGAGCGCGCGACGTCGAACATTTGCACGAACCAGGGACTGATGGCTCTCGCCTCCAACATCCATTGCTCGCTTTTGGGAAAGCGGGGCCTGCGAGAAGTCGCGCTCCAGTCGCACGCGAAGGCGGAGTATCTCAAGGGCGAGATCGCGAAGATTCCCAGCTGGCGGATCCCCTTCTCGGGGCCGACGTTCAACGAGTTCGTCGTGGAAGCGCCCGGCCCGGCCGCTCCGATCCTGTCGCAGCTCGCAGGAAGCGGAATCCTCGCCGGCGTTCCGCTGTCGCGCTGGGAGCCGGGTTCGGAGAACCGATTCCTCCTTGCCGCCACCGAAATGAACACCCGGGAAGAGATGGACCGCCTCGTCGCGGCCTTGACCGACACCGGGGGAGGGGGGGGCCGCGAGCTCTCCCACCGGGATTTGTCATGAGTGTCGAAATCGAGGAGAGAGCGTCCTCGGCCGGCGACCGGCGCCACCCGGAACCACGGCACGAGCCGCTCGTGTTCGAAGTTTCGGGCGAGGGGAAGGTCGGTTACTCGCTTCCTCCTCTCGACGTCCCGGAGACTTTGGCGATCCCGCGGGCACTCTGTCGCGACGAGATCGCGGGCGAGACCGAGATCACCGAGGTCGAGGTGGCTCGGCACTTCACGCGGCTCTCGAGGTTGAACTTCTCGATCGACGAGGCTCTCTACCCGCTCGGCTCCTGCACGATGAAGCACAACCCGCGAGTCAACGAGGAAGTCGCGCGTCTGCCGGGATTCGCCGCCGCGCATCCGCTCGCCCCCGAGGAGGTCTCGCAGGGAGCGCTCGAGCTCGCATGGCGGCTCGAGAAAACCCTGTCGGAGCTGACCGGTCTCGCGCGGGTGACGCTGCAGCCCGCAGCTGGAGCGCAGGGGGAGCTCGCGGGCATCCTGATGATCCGCGCCGCGCTCGCGAAGGAGGGCAATCCGCGGACGACCGTCCTTATCCCCGACTCTGCGCACGGGACCAATCCCGCCTCCGCGCACTTCGCCGGGTACAAAGTGCACGAGCTCAAGTCGAATGCCCGCGGCACTCTCGACCTCCACGTCCTCGAGGAGGCGATGACCATGGACGTCGCGGCGCTGATGCTGACGGTTCCCAACACGCTGGGGATCTTCGAGAACCAGATCCTCGAGATCGCCCGCATCGTGCACGCGAAGGGGGGCTACCTCTACTGCGACGGCGCGAACTTCAACTCGTTCGTCGGGCTCGCGAAGCCGGGCGCCATGGGCATCGACGTGATGCACATGAACCTGCACAAGACGTTCTCCACGCCGCATGGCGGGGGCGGGCCGGGCGCGGGGCCGGCGGCCGTCACCGCCAAGCTCGTTCCGTTCCTTCCGAGACCGACGGTCGAGCGCCGCGCGGACGGGACGTTCTTCCTCGACCACGACCGCCCCGACTCGGTCGGCCGCCTCCGGACGTTCCTCGGGAACTTCGGGATGTTCGTGCGAGCGCTCGCTTACATTTCGTCGTACGGGAACCGGATCGGCGAGGTCGCGCGCGGCGCGGTGTTGAATGCGAACTACGTCCGCGCCGGGCTCGCGGGCGTCTATCACCTGAAGTACGACGCGCCGACGATGCACGAAGTCGTCTTCTCCGACAAGAAGCAGACGGAGTCGGGCGTTCACGCGATGGACATCGGAAAGCGTCTCATGGACTACGGCTTTCATCCGCCGACGATCTCGTTCCCGCTCATCGTTCACGGCGCGCTCATGATCGAGCCGACCGAGACCGAGCCCAAGCTGGGGCTCGACGCCTTCGTCGCTGCGATGCGGGAGATCGCGCGGGAGTGTGAAGAAGAGCCTCAGATTGTGAAGACGGCGCCGCACACGACGCCAGTCCGGCGAGTCGACGAGGTGGGCGCCGCGCGGAATCTGGTGTTGCGCTGGAGACCGTGAAATTTGAGACATAAGACGTAAAAGGAACAGGCACCGGAGTGACGCAGGATTCTTCCTGCCTCCTCTCACGTCTCACGCCTCACGTCTTCGGCCTGCGATATCCTTCCCCAACTCACCGATGAGCTCCGCGTTCCATCGCAAGTGCCCGCTCTGCGGGGGCGATCTTGTGCGTTCGAAGACCCACGTCTCCGGGTACACGACCTATTTCTGGAAGAAGCCCTGGAAACGGGGTTTCTTCGGGTGGGGACTCGAGAAGGTCTTCCCCTGGGCGTGCATGGGCTGCGGGGTCGTGCTCCTTTACCTCGATCGGCTCCCGATCGTGGCGGAGGAGTTCCGCTCGCTCCGCGACGTGGAACGGGCGCCGGGGGGCCAACCCGCTCCGCTGAAGCCGTGATCTCGATCGCGTACCTGGACGGCCGCCGCCTCTCGCGCGCGGTGATCGCCGGGGCGTACTTCGTCGGTGAGCGCGCGGAGCCGCTCAACAGAATCAACGTGTTCCCGGTGCCCGACGGCGACACCGGGACGAACCTCGCTGCCACGCTGCAGAAGATCGCGGCGGGGATTGCACGCCTCCGAGAGCGCCACGTGCGGCGATTGTGCGAGGCTCTTGCCGACGAGGCGCTGGGCGGCGCCCGCGGCAACTCGGGAGCCATCCTGGCCCAGTTCTTCAGCGGCCTCTGCGAGGGCCTGCCGGATCGACCGCGCGTGTCGACCCGCGACTTCGGCGCCGCCGCTCTCTCCGCGGCCGACTCCGCGTACCGGGCGATCGCCCGGCCGGTCGAGGGCACGATCCTGACTGTCATCCGCGACTGGGCGCGCCACGTTTCCCGGCGCGCGCAGGAGGTCCCGGACTTCGCCGACATCCTGACCGACTCGCTCAAGGAGGCGAAGCGTTCGCTCGAAGAGACTCCGAAGCAGATGAAGGCGCTCCAGAAGGCGGGAGTCGTGGACGCCGGGGCGCAGGGGTTCGTGTATCTGCTCGAGGGGATCGTGCGATACGTGCGGGACGCCGCGCGCCGCGCGCTACCTCCCGTCCCTCCCGAAGAGGTCCGTGCGGCCGTCTTCGACCGCACGCCCGAGTCCATCCTGTTCCGCTACTGCACCGAGGCTCTCCTCGAAGGGAGCTCGATCGACCGCGACGCGATGCGCCGAGAAGCGGCGTTGATGGGGGACTCGGTCGTCATCGCCGGAGGCGCGGCGCGCGTGCGGCTCCACGTTCACACCAACGAGCCGGAGAGGCTCTTCGAAACCGTGGCGCGGTACGGCGAGATCGCGCAGACCAAGATCGAGGACATGCGCTCGCAGCACGAGACCCGGTTCGACCGGAACCGCGCGGAACGCGTCGGCATCGTCACCGACTCCACGTGCGACCTGCCGCCGGCGATGTTCGAGGAGCTGAACATCGGCATGGTCCCGGTGCGCGTGTATTTCGGCTCGGAGAACTATCTCGACAAGGTGACGCTCACACCCGCGGAGTTCTACGCCCGGTTCGCGGTGACCGAGGTCGCGCCGAAGACTTCCCAGCCGCCCCCCGCCGACTTCACGCAGGTCTACCGATTCGTGTCGTCGCACCACGGCTCGATCGTCTCGATCCACCTTTCCAAGGCGCTCTCCGGCACCTATCAGGCCGCCGTGGTCGGCGCGCGGCCGATCGAGAAGACGACCTTCGAGCACGTCAACAGCCGCAACGCCTCCGTGGGGCTCGGCCTCGTCGTGCGGGCCGCGGCGGAAGCCGCCGCGTCGGGACGCCCGTTCGAGGAGGTCGTCCGGGTCGCGCGGGAGGCGGTCGAACGTGTGAAGGTCTTCATCGCGATGCCGACGCTGAAGCACGTCGTCCGTGGTGGACGCGTTCCGCGGGGGAAAGGTTTCGTGGCGAACCTTCTGGGGATCCTGCCGGTGCTCGCGATCACCCGGAAGGGGACCGCAGAGCCGGTCGCGAGCGCGCGCGGGTTCGCCCGGGCGCTCGAAAAGATGATGCGCCTCCTCGACGAGGCGGCGAAGGCGGGAAACGGTCGCGGGTGGCGCTTCGGGGTCGCGCACTCCGACGCCGCGGAGCTCGCCGAGCGGCTCGCGCGCGAGATTCGCGAGCGCTATCCGGAGTCCGACGTGATGATCGTCGAGTGCGGTCCCGCCCTCGGGGCGCACGGAGGACCGGGGGCCGTCGCCGTCGCCGTTCTTGCTTGAACCGGATCTGGACGGTCGGACACTCGAATCGTCCCCTCGAAGGGTTCGTCGAAATCTTGAGGGCGCACGGCATCGAGCGGGTGCTCGACGTCCGCCGGTTTCCGGCGTCGCGCAAGTGGCCGCACTTCAACGCGCAGGCGCTCTCGGAGGGTCTCGCCGCGGCCGGAATCGACTACGTCGGGATCCCGGAGCTCGGAGGACGCCGGAAGCCGCGCGCCGACTCCCCGCACGTCGCCTGGCGCACCGACGCGTTCCGCGGCTACGCGGACTACATGGACACGGAGGAGTTCGGGCGGGAGGTGTCAAGAGCGACTTCGTTCGCGAGCGAACGCCAGTCGGCGCTGATGTGCGCGGAGTCGCTTCCCTGGCGTTGCCACCGTTCGGTGCTCGCGGATGCGTTCCTCGCGCGCGGCTGGGAAGTCTTCGAGATCCTCTCGGAGAAAGAAGCGCGTCCGCACCGGCTCCCCGGATTTGCACGCCTGGAGGATCAAAGGGTGATCTACGACGGGCGACCCTAGATCTCGAGCACTCCCTCTCCGACCCGGACGACGCGCCCTCCCATCACGACCCGCACGATCTCGGAGCCCTCGAGGTGCACCTCGGTGTAGATGGTGGACGGGCGGTTGACGGACCGCCCCTGCTCGATCGAGAGAACGGTGACCGGCTGAATCGTGACCGCGGAATGCGACACGAGGTACGCCGCGAGCGCGCCGGCCGCCGCTCCGGCCCCGGGCACCTCCACGGACCCGACGACGTCGAAGGCGCGGGCGTGGGCCGCGGAGCGCGCCTCGCTCGTCTCCTTCGTGAACGCGTAGACGAGCGTGGCATCGCGTGGTTCGAGGAGGTCGCGCAGGAGGCCGTATCGGGGCCGGGCGGCGGAGAGCGCTGCGAGCGTCGTGACCGGGACGATCAGGACGGGTAACCCGGTCGACGCGACCCGGACCGGCTGATTGGTCGCCTGGATCTCCTCCTCGGCGAGCCCGAGCGCCTCGGCGAGCCGGGTGATCTCCCCGGCGTCGAGCTTGGGCCCGATCTCGGGCAACCTCTGGGTCAGCCGCAGCTGAACGATCTGCCCGCCTTGGGCGACGAGCTCGACCTGGAAGAGTCCGCCGGTCCCCTCGTGGGCGACGCGGGTCACCGGATCTCGCAGTGAAAGCCGGGTCTCGGTCGCATGCACGAAGTGAGCGCCGAGAGCGGGATGCCCGGCGAAAGGGATCTCCCGCTCCCGCGAAAAGATCCGGAGTCGGAACTGCGCCCCGGGCAGCGACGACGGAAGCAGGAACGCGGTCGCGGCGTGGTCCATCTCCCGCGCCACGAGCTGCAGGGTGGCGTCGTCGATTCCCGATGCGTCGGGAAAGACCGCGAGCGGATTGCCGGCGAGCGGCCGGTCCGCGAAGACGTCCACGAGGACGTAGCGGTGTTTCATTCGGTCAGCTGCGCCGGGCCGAGAGCAGGAGGACGTCGCGGGCCCCCGTCGAGACGCCTTCCCGCTTCCAGTCCGCGACGAGTCGGGCGAAGGCCGCTGAAAGGGGCTGGCCCGACGCGAGCCGGGCGAAGCGCTCGAGGGAAGCCTCCCGAGCCGGCGATGGAGCGCCTTCTGCCACGTCCAGCTTCTCGAGCCCCCTCGACGCGACCACGAGCACGTCTCCGGCGCGCGTCGCCGTGTCAGCGGACCTCTCCGACGGAAAGGGAACGAGCAGGCCTTCCCGGAGCAGGGCGGGGAGAGGGGCCCCCGAGGAAGCGAGCGAGAGCTGCTCCCCGCTCCAGCAGGCCGCGGACGCGGAGCAGCCGGAGTCGAGGGTCGCGATCGCTGCCACGATCTCGTCGGGTGAAGCGGAAGGAAGCAGGCGGCGTCCGAGGTCGAGCGCCCGAAGGAGGCGGCCCAGAGAGTCCTCCGGTTCGCCCAACGGCTCGACGGTCAAAAACCCGAGACGCCCGGCTCGCCCCTCGACCGCGAAGGCGACCAGGTTGAGCTCTTCCGACCGCCAGCGAAGCGGCGCCGATTCAAAGCCGGGCGTGTCCGGCCACGCGTGCGGAACGAGCAGCGCCGACGCCCCCCGGATCGCCCGGGCCGCGCCCTCCCGCCGGGCCTGCTCGACCTCTGCCTGGTGCTGCCGGACTCCGGCGACTGCGAGCGCGGCGTGCGTACCGACCTCGGCGAGGAATTCCTCGTCCTCCTTCGTGAACGTCCCGCGCCTCTTGTTCAGGATCTCGACTACTCCGACGATTTCCCCCGCCGGTGTCCGCATCGGCGCGGCGAGGATCGAGACGGTGCGGAAGCCGGAGTCCGCGTCCGTCGCCGAATCGAACCGCCCGTCGTTGTACGCATCGGAGACGTTGACGATGTCGCCCGTGGCCGCGACCGAGCCGGCGATTCCCCGCCCCGGCGGAAGCCGGATCGGAGAGACGGCGCCGCCCTCCAGAATCTGGCTGACGAGTTCGGCCGTCTCGGGGTCTCTCAGGAAGATCGTCCCGCGCTCGGCGCCGGTCTCGCTGGTCGCGGTCTTGAGGATGATCCGGAGCGTCTCGGTGGTGTCGAGTGTCGCGGCGAGCGACTTGTTTGCCTCGAGGATCACCATCAGCTTGACCATCTTCGCCCGGGTGACGGAGACCTCCGCCAGCACGCGGTCGAGGACCTGTCCTTCGAATGCCACGATCGCATCGGCGAGCGCGTTCGCGTCGGCGAACCGCGCTTCCGGATCCTTCGCGATGGATCGGTCGAGGATATCCGCGAGATCGGGGGGGAGGTCGGGTCGAAGGGTCCGTACGGACGGGGGAGCCTCCCGCACGATCCGTCGGACGAGCCGCGCGGTGTTGTCGTCGTCGATCGGCACGCGGCCCGTGAACATCTCGTAAAGCAGCACTCCCATCGCGTAGACGTCGCTTCGAACCGTCGGGGATTCGCCCTGCAGGAGCTCGGGAGCGAGGAACTGGGGGGTGCCGGGAACGCTCTCTCCCTGCGGAACGAAACCGCCGGTCTCGACGGCGATCCCGAAGTCCATGAGGCGCGACTTGCCGTCGTCGCCGACCATGACGTTCTCCGGCTTCAGGTCCCGGTGAAGGACGCCGATCCGATGAGCGGCTGCGAGCCCGTTACAGATTCCCTTGGCGATCCCGAGGCCGCGGCCGAGCGGCAGGATCTTTTCCTTCTGCTCGATGTCCTTCAGCGTCCGGCCGGCGAGGTACTCCATCGAGACGAACTCCTCGCCTCCGAGCTCGACGAGGTCGTAGACCCGACAGACGTTTTCGTGCGTAACCCGGCGCGCGAGGATGATCTCGCGCCGCAACGTCTCACGCCGCTCGGGAGAAAACCGGTCCGGGCGGATCCGCTTCAGCGCGATTTCGGCGTCGAGCTTCAGGTCGCGCGCGCGATAGACGACGCCCATGCCCCCGAAACCGAGAACCTGTTCGACGCGGTAGCGGCCGCCGAGAACGGATCCGGAGCTGTGAGGAACCTCGTCCGCGGCGGAGGCCGGCGTCGCCGCGACTCCTTCGCGCGTGGGACTCTCGCTTTCCCGGGCCACCTTCGGCGATTCTATTCGCAGAAGCGCGGACGTGCCCCGTCCGGTTGACTTCCCCGGCGGGCGGGAATAGCGTGCAGGCGCTTTTCCGATGCCCGAAAAGATCGAGGAGGAGAAAAACGTGACCAGACGGGTACGGTTTTCAGGAACTTTCGTTGCCCTGGCGTTCCTCTTCCTGGCGGCGGCGCCGGCCTATCCCGCCGGCTTCTCCATCTTCGCCCAGGGGGCGAAGGCGTCGGGGATGGGCCTCGCGTTCACGGCGATCGCCGACGATCCCTCCGCGGTCTTTTACAATCCAGCCGGCCTCGGCTTTCAGAAGCACTTCAGCGCGCAGGTGGGAGGCTCGCTGCTGTCGAAGACCGAAGGGGAGTTCGAAGGCGCCAACCCGTATCCGGGAACGTCTTTCGGCGTCGAAGAGCAGAGCAAGACGAGTTACCTCCTTCCGACGTTCTACGCGGTCGTTCCGCTCACATCGAACGTCAACTTCGGCGTCGGCGTGTTCGCTCCGTACGGTCTGGGCTTCCGCTGGGCGGACGCCGAGCAGTTCTCGGGGCGCTTCATCGCGCAGAACGCAGTCATCCGCACGGCGGACGTCAACCCGGTCCTCTCCCTCGAGGTCGTGCCCTCGCTCTCCATCGCCGCGGGTGCCGATTACCGTCTCTCGAAAGTTCAGCTCGAGCGCAACCGCGCGGCGATCAATCCCTTCACGCAATCGGTCGTGGACGTCGCGCACATCAAGCTCGACACGAACCTCCAGGACAACCATGGCTGGGGCTGGAACGCCGGGCTCCTGTGGAAGCCGGCGCCGACGTTCTCGATCGGCGCGGCCTATCGCAGCTCGATCAAGATCGATTACGAAGGGGAGGGCAAGTTCACGCAGCGGCTGACGGGCAACGCCGCCTTCGACGCGGCCGTCGCGGCGGGGTTGCCGCAGGGCAAGCAGGACGTCGCGGTCACGATCGAGTTTCCGGCGTCGGTCAACCTCGGCGCGGCGATCAACCTGCCGGCAGATTTCCGGGTCTCGCTCGAAGCGGACTGGACCGAATGGACGTCCTTCGACCGGCTCTTCATCGACTTCGACAATACGGCGATTCCCGATCTTCTGAGGTCGACGAACTGGAAGGATTCCTGGGCGTACCGCGCCGGGCTCGAAAAGAAGTGGGGCGACTTCGCCGTCCGGGCCGGCTATTACAAAGACAAGAGCCCGCAGCCCCTGGCCGACGTCGGCCCGATCCTGGCGGACGCCGACCGCAACGCATACACCCTGGGGCTCGGCTACGACACCGATCGATGGGGCGTGGACGTGTCGGACATCTACATCGACTTCGATCGCCGGGACACGCGGGGTCAGGCGAACAACGATCAGTTCTTCGGGCGATATTCGGAGACGGCGAACCTCGTGGCATTGAGCTTTCGTGTCTCGTTCTAACCCAAGGAGATGACGATGAAGAGAATGCTGTTTCGCGCGGCTCTCTCGGCCGGGGTGGTCACCGCTCTCGCCGCTTCGCCTTCGTTTTCGCAGACGACGTTCCACAAGTACGTGGCGCTCGGGGACAGCCTGACGGCCGCCGTGGAGGGAGTCTGCCTGGTCGAACGTCACCAGAACCGCTCCTATCCGAAGCTCGTCGCCGGAGAGCTCGGGATCGCCGACTTTCAGCAGCCGCTCCTCTCCGAGAGAGCGCTCACGGATGCGTCGACCCCGGCCTGTCTCGGCACCGTGGTCGCCGGTGGGACGATCACGGTCGGGCCCGTCTCCCAGACGGGAAGCCCGACGAACCTGGCACTGCCGCGCCCCTACGACAACCTCGGGATTCCGGGCGCGGACGCGGCAGATCTCGTGGACTTGCGGGTCTCCAGTCCCACCGGGGGCACGGCAAGCCTCGCTGCAACGGTGATCCTGCGCAATTTTCCGGGCGGACCCTTCGAAGGGCGCAACGCCGTGGAAGAGGCCAACCTCCTGAATCCGGATCTCGTCACGCTCTGGGCGGGGCCGGGCGATATTCTCGGCGCGGAGCTCTCCGCCGTTGCGATCGAGGGGGTCACGCTGACGCCGGTGGCAGTGTTCGAAGCCAAGTACACGCAGATCTTGGCTGCGATTCACGGAACCGGCAGAACGATCGTCGCTCTCAACATTCCCGAGGAAGTCAACACCCCTTTCACCCAGACGATCCCTCGGGTCGTCGTGAACCCGACGACGCGCCAGCCGGTTCTCGTCGGCGGGAATCCCGTTCCGCTTCTCGGCCCTCGGACGACCGACACCTGTTCGACACGTCCGTGTCCCCTTCCGGCCGGCACCCTCGTCACTCTTGGAGCCTCTTCCCTGCTGGCTCAGGGGATCGGAATCCCGACGGCGCTCGGAGGAACAGGTCTTCCGCTCCCGGACGGCTCCTTCACGCCTCCTGCGACGTTGAACCAGGGCGTGCTGCTCTATCCCGACGAGGTCGCCCTCATGCGCCAGCGCACGGCGGACTTGAATGCGACGATCGCGTCGATCGCCGCGGCGAATGGCGCTACCGTCATGGATGCGCACGCGCTCTACGACGGGATCTTCGCCCACGGCTACGACGTGGGCGGCGGGATCGTCGTCACAAACGCGTTCTTGACGGGCGGAGTGTTCTCCGCGGATGGGTTCCATCCTTCTAACATCGGATATGCGATCGTTGCGACGGAAATCTTGAAACACCTGAACTCCGTCAAGGGCACCGACTTC
>DASWDK010000055.1:0-1626 GCA_036395335.1 Thermoanaerobaculia bacterium | reverse complement strand
CCGCGCGAGGAGCTCGAAGATCTGGATCCGGTCCTCGGCCTTGCGTTCCTCCCCCGCGGCCGCAAGCTTGGATCCGCCGCTCGCCGCCGCTCGCAGCTCCGAGATCTCGGTCAAGAGGGGAAAGAGAGAGAGGAGGTCCGGTGCGAGGTCCGAGAAGTCGGGACGCTCGCCAACGGAGCTTCCCGCGTCCCGGGTCCGAAAATGGTCCTGAATGAGCTCGCAGAAACCCTGGTAGGAGAAGGCCCGGTCCTGCTCGACGAACCGCCCGTAGAGGACCCGGATCTTCCGCACGGTGGCGAGCTTCTTCAGCTCTTCGAGCAGACGCGTCTTGCCGATCCCCGGCTCGCCCGCGACGACCGCGAACTGACAGTCGCCGGCGATGGCCGCGTTCAACCGGTGCTGAAGCTGCCCAAACTCCTTCTCGCGGCCGATGAAGGCGGAGGCCGCCGGCCTCTGAATCATGCGGCTCGCGGTCAGGACCACCGAGCGGGAGAACTCGTCGCTCTGGAGGCTCGACCGGTGGCGCTTGAGCGCCTCGGAGACCAGTGCCGCCCGCTGCGGCCGCCGGCCAGGGTCCTTCTCCAGGCACTGGAGGACGACGTCCTGAAGCTCCTCCCGGACCTCGGCCCCGAGCGCCCGGGGCGGCTGGGGAACCTCGTGGACGATGCGGTAGAGGATGGACTGCACTTCTCCCGAGAACGGCGGTTCCCCGGCCAGACACTCGTAGAGCACCGTCCCGAGCGAATAGATGTCGGAGCGCCCGTCGAACGAGCGGGCGGTCACCTGCTCGGGAGACAGGTACGCGACCGTGCCCACGAGGGTGCCGGTCTTCGTCAGCCGGCTCTCCGTCGTCGCGTGGGCGAGGCCGAAGTCCATGACGCGGATCCGGATGCTCCCGTCCTGACGCGTCACCATGATGTTCTCGGGCTTGATGTCCCGGTGAACGACGCCGCGCGCGTGGCTGTAGTCGAGGGCGTCGGCGGTCTGGATCGCGATGTCGAGGACTTCGCCCAGGCGAAGTGTTCCTGCCCAGAGCAGGTGCCGGAGATTCTCCCCCTCCACGACCGGCATGACGAAGAAGAGAGAGCCCTCGTGCTGTCCCAGATCGTAGATCGGCACGATTCCCGGGTGGTCCATCTGCGCGACGATTTGCGCTTCCCGCTGGAACCGCTCCGCGATCTCCGGAGTCAGGTCCGTCGAGGAGATGAGCTTGACCGCCACCTCGCGGTTGAGCATCGGGTCGCGCGCCCGGTAAACCACGCCCATGCCGCCGCGTCCAAGTTCGGACACGATCTCATAACGGCTGGCGAGCTTGCTCTGGATCACGAGGGTTGAGACACCGATTCTATTACGGCTTCCGGCGTAACTCCTGTGCGTCCACGACGGCGATGGCGGCCATGTTGACGATGTCGGCAACGTCCACGCCGCGCTGGAGGACGTGGACCGGCCGTGCCATGCCGAGCAGGATCGGTCCGATGGCCTCCGCGCCGGCCAGGCGCCAGACGAGCTTGTAGGCGGCGTTGGCGGCTTCGAGGCTGGCGAAGATCAGGATGTTGGGGTGCTTGACCGCCGCCCAGGGATAGTTCAGCTCGAGCATCTCGGGGACGACGGCGAAGTCCGCCTGCA
>DASWDK010000054.1:0-3524 GCA_036395335.1 Thermoanaerobaculia bacterium | reverse complement strand
GGTCTTGCAGTGGCGTATTGAAGATGGTGTGATCGGTAGCCGTGGCGGCTACCGATACACACCGCGCGATCGACGCGATCTGGAGGATCGAGTCGGCCCGGCTCATCGCCGGTCTCGCGCGGATCGTGCGCGACGTCGGTCTCGCCGAGGATCTCGCGCAGGACGCGCTCGTCGCCGCGCTCGAGAAGTGGCCGGAGTCGGGTGTGCCGGACAACCCGGGCGCCTGGCTCATGGCGACCGCGAAGAATCGCGCGATCGACCGCCTGCGCCGACACCAGTTGCTCGAGCGCAAGCACGAGGAGCTCGGTCGCGAGTTCGAGGCCCGGCAGGAGATGACCGTGACGGATTTCGACGCCGCGATCGACGACGACGTCGGCGACGACCTCCTGCGCCTCGTGTTCATCTCGTGTCATCCGGTCCTCTCGAAGGAGGCGCGCGTCGCGCTCACGCTCCGCCTGCTCGGAGGTCTGACGACCGAGGAGATCGCGCGCGCGTTCCTCGTCCCGGAGGCAACCGTCGCTCAGCGGATCGTCCGGGCCAAGCGGACCCTCGCCGAGGCGCAGGTCCCCTTCGAGGTCCCCCGGGGGGCCGAGCTCGGCGCCCGCCTGTCGTCGGTGCTCGAGGTCATCTACCTCGTCTTCAACGAGGGCTACTCGGCGACCGCCGGTGACGACTGGGTGCGACCGGCGCTCTGCGAGGACGCGCTCCGTCTCGGCCGGATCCTCGCGGGGCTCGCTCCGAAGGAGCCGGAGGTCCACGGATTGGTCGCGCTCATGGAAATCCAGGCTTCGCGTTTGAGAGCGCGGATCGGCCCGTCGGGAGAGCCCGTCCTGTTGCTCGATCAAGACCGCGCGCGCTGGGATCAACTCCTCATCCGTCGTGGTCTCGCGGCGCTCGAGCGCGCGGAGCAGCTCGCCGGCGCGCTCGGTCCGTACGCGTTGCAGGCCGCGATCGCCGCCTGTCACGCGCGGGCGCGCACCCCGGAGGAGACGGACTGGGCACGCATCGCGGGGCTCTACGACGCGCTCGGGGAGCTCGCGCCCTCACCGGTCGTGGAGCTGAATCGCGCGGTCGCGGTCGCGATGGCGTTCGGTCCGGCCGCGGGCCTCGAGCTCGTCGACAAGCTGACCTCGGAGCCGTGGCTCGAGGCCTACCACCTCCTGCCGAGCGTGCGCGGCGACCTCCTCGCGAAGCTCGGCCGCTTCGACGAGGCGCGCGCGGAGTTCGAGCGCGCCGCATCGCTCACGCGCAACGCGCGCGAGCGCAAGCTGCTCCTCGAGCGCGCCGCCGGCTGTCCCGGGGAGAGAGGACGGTAGGACCCAACCGCGGGGAATCCGGCAGGATGTCGATTTGTCGACATCCCGTTGCCGGTCATCCGATTCGTCAGCCCCGCAGGCTCCCGATGTCGATCACGAAGCGGTACTTCACGTCGCTCTTGACCGTACGCTCGTAAGCCTCGTTGATCTGCTGGATCGGGATCACCTCCACGTCCGAGACGACGCGGTGTTGAGCGCAGAAGTCGAGCATTTCCTGGGTTTCGCGGATGCCGCCGATGCCGGATCCGGTCAGGTGACGGCGCTTCATGATGAGGAGGCCGGCGGCGAGCGGCGCGGGCTCCTCGGGCAGTCCGAGCAGCACCATCGTTCCGTCGAGGCCGAGCAGCCCGAGATAAGCGTTGTAGTCGTGCGGCGCGGACACCGTGTCGAGGATCAAGTTGAAGCGTTCGGCGTTCTTCTCGAACACAGAAGGGTCGTTGGTGGCGATGAACTCGTCTGCGCCCAGGCGCAACGCGTCCTCTCGCTTGCCCGGTGAGTGGCTGAGGACGGCCACGTGCGCGCCGAGCGCCTTGGCGAGCTTCACGCCCATGTGACCGAGGCCGCCCAGCCCGACGACCGCGACCCTGTCGCCTGCTTTCACGCCGTATCGCCGGAGCGGTGAATACGTGGTGATGCCCGCGCACAGAAGAGGAGCGGCGCCTTCGAGTGGAAGACTCTCCGGGATCCGGAGGACGTAAGCTTCGTCGACGGTGATCTGCGTCGAGTAACCGCCGTACGTCGGTGTCTTCCCGTCTTTCTCGTAACCGTTGTACGTGAAAGTCGCGCCCTTCTCGCAATACTGTTCTTCACCCGCTCTGCACGGCTCGCACTCCCGACACGAATCGACGAAACAGCCGACGCCCACAACGTCGCCCGCCTTCCATTTCTCCACCTGGTCTCCCACCTGGGCCACCCGGCCCACGATCTCGTGTCCGGGCACCATCGGGAAGATCGACGGCATTACCTCGCCCCAGTCGCCGCGGGCCTGATGAATGTCGCTGTGGCAGACCCCGCAATACAGGATTTCGATCCGCACGTCGTGTGGACCGGGCGCGCGGCGCTCGAACGTGAATGGGCCGAGCGGCACTTTGGCGGCCGGAGCGGCGTAGCCCGCGACACGGATCCTGGCGGACTCTTCCGCGATGGCCGTGACGGCCGATCCAACGGCCTTGGCTTCTTTTTCGCTCATCGTCTTATTCCTTTCTCGCTGCACGATTCCGGTTGCTCGCCGATAGGCGGCGGCATGACAGTCTCGGCGCTGAAAGAAGTAGGACGGGATGTCCCGGAGAGGTTCGCCGCGCCATCTGGCACGTTCCTCTTCGCCGCGGACCGACGAACCGATCCCGAGCGACTGTTCTCCTACCGCTCGCTCGACCAGATCTCGAAGCGATGGGACGAGGCACTCGAGCACCTGAAGAAGTTCGTTGAGGGCTGAGCCGCGGCGTCCCGGCGTTCGAGGTATCGAGACGAATCGCGCTCTAGGAGGGCCGGTTCTTTTCGAGCGAGTGCAGCCGTCGATCCAGGTCGCTGTAGGAAACGCGAAGCAGGCTCTTAACTTCACCGATCTGCTCGCGGATCTCGTCGCGGACTCTCACGAACTCCAAAGTGAACTTCTGATCCAGGCCGGCGACTCCTTCGACCACGGTGCGGATGTCCGACCGAAGTCCCTCGGCGATCACGTCGGCGTGTCGCTTGACGTCTGCGATCTCGGTTCGCAGGCCTCCGACCTCGATCCGCAAGGTTCCGAACTCGGTCCGCAGCTCCGCGAACCCCGTCCGCAGCCCCTCGGCGGCGAAATCGAAGTGGCGTTTGATGTCTTCGGCGGTTTCGCTATCCATTCGTTCTGTTTGAGCCGAGCCTAGCCCCGGGCTAACCAGTATTGTGCCGTTCGGTTCGAGGTCTCCCTCACATCCGCCGTGAGATCACCAGCTCGACCCGGCGATCACGCGGTACGTTGCGCCGCTCGGCGAGGCAAAATTCTCGAGCCGGTCCACGATCCACGTCGCGTTGGAAGCGTCGCATTTCCATTCGTCTATGAGCGATCTCTTCCGCGCACGCGGAGCAGATTGGGCGAGCAATTGTAACGTTCCGCCGAGAATCCGACACCTTGTCGATTTCTCGACAACCTCCCCTCCCTACGCTCTAACACCGGACGATGTCTTCTCGAGCCGAACTCGTTCGACCCGAGAGCGTTGGAGACGTTTGGGC
>DASWDK010000053.1:0-7858 GCA_036395335.1 Thermoanaerobaculia bacterium | reverse complement strand
TCCGCTTCCCATGAAGCTGCCGGTCAAGTCCGCCACGGCCCGGCCTTCGCTCGTCTTGTTGGTGAGATTCGTAACTCTCAGGTTTGCTCCCGAAAGGAACAGCCGGTACGAAGGCGTCTTCGCGCGATTGACGATCGCGAGAGTGCTGTTGCGGATCTGAAACTGGTCCAGCCGGATGTGCATCCCCGGCTTGTCGCTCGCCTTCCTGACCTCCTCGCCCACCTTCTGGACGCGCTTCGCCTCGACCGGCGCCGTCGGACCGGTGTGGATGTACTCCAGCCGGACCCGGTCGATCCGCAGGTCCTCGACCCGGGCCCTCTTGACCGCCGGCGCGAACTCGATCTGGCCGTGCGATGTCAAGAAGCCTTCATGGATCGACAGATTCGCAGCGCGGGAAAGCATCGGACGGAAGTAGTCGAGCGGCACGTTCTCGAGACTGAAGAGCGTGTCGAAGCCCGGATAGGGCTGCGCGAGAAAATTCGCGTGTCCGTCGATCTCGGCGCGTCCCGTCCCGAACACGATTCCCTCCGCATGGACCGGCGAAGGGTAAACGCGATCGGCGGAGCGGATGTTGCGGATGTTGTTCGCGCGGAAAAACAGGTGGGTGACCTTCAACGGCCTCGTCGGGTCCTGGTCGACGTAAGTGAAGCTGCCGTCGTTCAGTTGAAGGGGGTTGATCTTCAGGGGGTAGATCGCGTAGGCGGCGTCCTGCCATCCGCGCTTGTGGAGCGGGACTTCGTCGCTCGCCTCCTTCCGGAGCTGCGGCAGGTTCACGTAGATCTGCGGCTGGTCGAACTGAAAATCCGAGACCAGCTTCAGTTTCAGGAGCTCGCTCCACTGAACGCTCGCGTGAAGGCGAGGGAGGAGAGCGACCGGGGGCTCCGGATGAGCGTTCTGGCGGATCGAGACGTCGTGGAGCGTGACCGAGAGCCCGATCAGATGGAAGTCGAGATCCTGGATGTGCGCAGTGTAGCCCGTGAGCCTCTGGTTGATGTTCTTCTCCATCGCGCGCCGCATGGGCTCGTCCACGAAGAGGGACGCAATCGCGATCAAAAGGAGGATCCCGAGGAGGATTCCGAGGAGTTGAAGGGTGTGTTTCGAGAAGTGAAAGCCAGCGTGGCCGATTTTCCCGAGGAGAGTCGGGTGCTTACCGGGCCCCCTCTTCGGAGTCTCGGGAGGTGCTTCCTTTGGTCGGGGCGCTGTCGAAGCCATCGATCACCCTTCCGGTCTGTGAGGGCAATCCACGTGCCAGAAGGGGCCTCTGCGGATTAACCTCCTGTCCATGAAGAGCGAGGTCCTTTTCGAAGGCGATCATCTTGTGTTTCGGCGCCGCCGCGGCTGGGAGTACGTGGAGCACCGCAAGGCGAAAGAGTCCGTCATGGTCGTCGCGCTGACGGAAGACCAGAGTGTCGTCCTCGTCGAGGAGCTGCGCCCGGCGGTCGACGCGCGCGTGATCTGCCTTCCCGCCGGACTCGTCGGCGACGAAGGACCGGAGGACCGCGAGAGCGCGGCCCGGCGCGAGCTCACCGAGGAGACCGGCTACGAAGCGTTCAGGCTCGAGCCTCTCGGGAGAGGGCCCGGCTCCGCGGGCATGTCTTCGGAGATCGTAAACTTCTTCCGGGCGCGCGGCGTGCGCTTCGCGGGCGGTCAGGGAGATCGGGAGAAAGAGGAGATTCGCGTTCACGTCGTTCCTCTGGGGGAATTGACCGCCTGGGCGCGCGATCGCGAGACGGAGGGAATCCTGATCGACCCGAAGATGTGGACCGGCCTCTCTCTCTCGCGAGATCGGCCGTGACGCGGCGTTACCACCTCGTCACGTTCGACTGCTACGGAACTCTGATCGACTGGGAGGACGGGATCGGATCGGCGTTCGTTCGCGAAGCGGCGGGAGATGGAGTCTCGCTCGATCCATCGCACGTCCTCGCCGCGTACTACGAGGTCGAGCCCGAGGTCGAGGCGGCGGACTTCCGGCTTTATCGCGAGGTCCTCTCCGAGTCGGCGATGCGCGTCGCGTCGCGGCTCGGATGGAGGCTTCGGAAGAAGCGCGCGGACTTTCTCGCGGCGTCGCTCCCGGAATGGCGCCCGTTTCCCGACGTCAATCCGGCGCTCGTGGAGCTCGTCGGTGCCGGGTATCGGCTCGGGATCCTGTCGAACGTGGACGACGATCTGCTGCGCGAAACCCGGCGTCACTTCCCGGTCGCTTTCGAGGTCATCGTGACGGCGCAGCAGGTCCGCTCGTACAAGCCGGCGCCCCGGCACTTCCTCGAAGCACGCCGGCGGACCGGCGACGAGCCGTGGCTTCACGCGGCGCAGAGCTACTTCCACGACGTGGTTCCGGCGCGAGCGCTCGGGATCCCGGTCGCGTGGATCAATCGAAAAGGGGAGCTGCGGTCCGGTGACGCTTCGCCCGACGTCGAGCTTCGGAATCTGACCGAGCTCGCCGACTGGCTGGGCTTGCTCGATTAACCGGCGGGAGTCTCACGCAGATCGCTCGGCGGCGTTTCGCGCACTCCGATCGGCAACGGTTCCCGCCGCGACACCTTCATCCAGACGCCACCCGCTGGTCTCAGAGTGATCGAAGGGAACGGGACGACCTCGACGTCCGACGTCCTCTCGAGTCGAAAGCGGCGTGCGACGGTCGCGAGGATGAGCACCGCCTCCATCATCGCGAAGCGGTCTCCGATGCAGACGCGCGGACCGCCTCCAAACGGGAAGTAGACGAACCGCGGCAGCCTCGCCGCGAGCCCATCGAGCCAGCGTTCCGGAAGGAAGCTCTCCGGACTCCCGAACCAACGCGGATCGCGATGCATCACCCAGGGGCTCATGTAGATCGTCGAACGCGCCGGCACCCGGTAATTGCCGATCTCGCAGTCCGCGACCGCTTCGCGTCCGAGCACGTAGGCCGGAGGGTAGAGCCGGATCGCTTCCTTGACCACCGCGTCCGCGTAGGGGAGCTTCGGGAGGTCGTCTACGGTGGCCGGCCGCCGCTCGAGCTCTCCGAAGAGCTCCGCCACCAG
Organism: Thermoanaerobaculia bacterium; assembly: GCA_036395335.1. Taxonomy (GTDB): domain Bacteria; phylum Acidobacteriota; class Thermoanaerobaculia; order UBA5066; family Gp7-AA6; genus Gp7-AA6. The sequence continues at coordinate 4,841 of DASWDK010000053.1, read as the reverse complement.
CTTGTCCTTGACGAGCGGATGACGGGAAAGGAGATGCCAGGTCCAGGAGAGCGTGATGGCCGTCGTCTCGTGGCCGGCCAGGAAGAGAGTCACGACCTCGTCGCGCAGCTGTGCGTCCGACATCGCCTGCCCATCGTCGTCGCGCGCGCTCATCAGCATCGAAAGCAGATCCCCACGGTCGCCGGGCGAGGCCCGGCGCTCCCGAATGATCCGCGAGATCACTTTGTCGAGCAGCGCGACTCCGCGTCGGTAGCGGAGGTTTCCCGGAGTGGGGACGCCGTCGGGGATCCGAAGGGGCCGGCGAAAACGCGCCGCGATTTCCTTCAACACGACCTCGAACGCATGGCCCACCTCGTCCACGTCGCGTTCGACGTCGGCGTCGAAGAGCGTTTTCGAAACGATCTGCATCGTCACCCGCATCATGTCTTTGTGGACGTCGCGAACCTCGCCGTCCTGCCATTGGTCGACCAGCCGGTCCGCGTATCCGACCATTGCGTTGCCGTAGGAAGCGATCCGGTCGGGGTGAAACGCCGGGGCCGCAAGACGACGCTGTCGAAGCCAGAAGTCCCCTTCGCTGGTGAGCAGGCCGTTTCCGAAGATCGCGGTGACGTGGCGCCAGAAGAAGCTGTGTTTGACGAAATTGTCTCGATTCTTGCGCAGGACGTCGTCGATCAGGTCGGGATGGTTGAGAAGGAATACGTCCCATCCGGCGAGCTTCAAATAGGCGACGTCGCCGTGCTCGCGCGCCGTGGCCGTCAGGAAGCCGAGGATGTCGCGGCTGAACTCCGGGAGATTTCCGAGGAGGAAGTGACCTCGCGGTCCGGGCGGGCGGACGGCATTCATGAGGACTAGACATGCCGCGGGGACAGGCCCTGCGGGCCTGTACCCGCCGCAGTACAAGACTCTACATCCGGAGGGCTTTCTCCGACCGAACCTCTCGCGCGACCAGCTTCAAGTCGGTGACGAGCATCCCGTAAAGCCGCTCCTGGCCGGCAGCGTCCTCCGCGCGCAGGACCGCCGACGGGTGCAATGTCGCCATCGCCTTCGGCGCCCAGCCGATGCCTTCCAGGATCTGGCCGTGCCGTTTCATGATGCGAAAGTCGGGTCCGAGAAGCGCCTTGGCAGCGGTTCCGCCCAGGCACACCAGCATCTCGGGGCGGATGAGCGCGAGCTCCGCCTCGAGCCACGGCCGGCACGCGCCGATCTCGACCGTGCCCGGCGTCTGGTGAATGCGGCGTTTCGGCGTGCGAATGAACTTGAAGTGCTTGACCACGTTCGTGACGTAGACGTCGCTTCGCGGAAGATCGGCGTCCGCGAGAGCGCGCGTCAAGACCTCCCCGGCCGGGCCGACGAAGGGCGCGCCCTGGATGTCCTCCTGGTCGCCGGGCGCTTCGCCGACGAGGATCGCGCGCGCCGTTTGCGGCCCCTTGCCGAAGACGGTCTGGGTCGCGTCGCGATAGAGGTCGCAGCCCCGGCAGGAGGTGGCGGCCGCGCGGAGCTCCTCCAGGTTCGCTGCAGTCTTCGGAACGAACTCTCCCGCTCCCGGCGTGCGGGCCGCGAGGTCGGCATCGGTGATCTGCTTCGCGATTCGCTTCAAACGCACGACGTCGCGATCCGATTCGGAGGCGAGGACGTCGGGGTTCGCACGCACGAGCCGCCAGAGAACGGAGTAGAGGAGGCGCCAGCGCTCGGGGTCGGAGTGGCGCGCCGCCGCGCGGCAAAGCTCGACGAACTCGCGCGGGACGCGGAAGTCGGCGGCCTCCGACGGCGCCTCCCGGATCACCTCCGGCTCGAAGAGCCCGCCCTGCGTGGCCGCCTCACGCCAGACGACTTCCTCCGGCGCGACCCCGTCGGCGAGGAGCTTTCGAGCCGTCGCGCGCCAGCTCTCGAGCGTCGGCTGGATGACGACGTCTCTCACGACGGGAATGTTACCGCGGATGAATTCGGAATTCCTCGCGAGCGATGCGACCTCTTCAATGAAGTCTACGCTCTCGCACAGAAGCTGGTGCGGCTCGGCCTGGTTCCTTCTGGAGCCCACAGGAAGCCGCGAAGGCCGCGGCGGAAGAAGAGGTAGTCCTCCGCCGTTTCGGCGAGGAGGAGTTTGATAGCCGCGTCGCGTCCGAGCTTCGTGTCGCGCGCGCGATAGACCTCGCCCATGCCGCCCGCGCCGAGCGGCGAGATGATTTCGTACGGACCGAGGCGCGTGCCGGCAGCGAGAGGCATATAAGGGACCGGTCGGATTCTATTTCTGCCCGGGGAGGAAGACCTGCCTTCGAAGCTCGAGCGGCGGCTGGGCGTTGCCGACGCGGCCGCGCTCGTCGTGTCGAACGTGATCGGCGTTGGAATCTTCACGACGCCGGGAATCATTTCCGGGATGCTCCGGCATCCCGCGGCGATTCTCGCCGTCTGGGCGCTCGGGGGTCTGCTCGCTCTCTCGGGGGCGATGGCCTACGCGGAGCTCGCGGCCTTGAAACCGAAAGCGGGGGGAGAGTACGTCTATCTGCGCGAGGGTTTCGGACGTCTGGCGGCTTTCCTCACGGGTTGGACGTCCTTCGTCGCAGGGTTCTCGGGAGCGATCGCTGCTGGCGCGATCGGGCTCACCACGTACCTCGCGAGGTTTTTTCCAAGGGCAGCCGATCCGACTCCGCTGTGGCGTGTCTCAGTCGGTCACTTTCCAGTCGCGATTTCACGTCCGACGCTGATCGCCGTTGTGACGATCGTCGCCCTCGGCGCGGTCCACGTTCGAGGAGTTCGACCCGGCCGCATGGTCCAGGACACACTTGCGGCAGCCCAGATCCTCGGATTGCTTCTCTTCATTACGCTGGGGTTCGTCGTGGGACGGGGATCCTTCGAAAACTTTTCGGCCGTCGGAAAGGCGCCGCCTTCGATCTGGCTACTCGCCCTGATCCCGGTGATGTTCAGTTACAGCGGCTGGAACGCGGCCGCGTACGTCGCCGAGGAAGTGCGAGAGCCCGGCCGCAATCTTCCGCTCGCGCTCGGCTGTGGGACGCTCTTGGTGGTCGCGATTTATCTCGGGTTGAACGCGCTCTATCTTTACGCGTTGCCGGTGGACGCGCTCTCCGGGCGCATCAACGCCGCCGACGCCGCAGCCGAGCGGCTCTTCGGACCCGGAGCCGCCGGGTGGCTATCTGTGTTGGCGAGCCTGATCATTCTCTCGAGTCTGAGCGCCATGACACTGGCCGGTCCGCGCATCTACTACGCGATGGCGCGGGATGGTCTCTTTTTCCCGGCGGCCGCCCGAGTTCATCCGACCTTCGGCACGCCCGCGGTTGCGATCGCGGCCCAGACCGCGTGGAGCTGTCTCCTGGTCTTCTCGGGCACCTTCGAGCAACTCCTTACGTACACGGGGTTCGCGATCGTCCTCTTCTCGGCCGTCGCCGTCTGCGCTCTCTTCATGCTGCGATGGAGGAGCCCGGGGACCCGGCGCCCATTCCGCGCATGGGGCTACCCGGTTGCACCAGCGATCTTCGCCCTGACGAGTCTCGCAATCGTCCTCAACGCGGTCCTCGAGGCCCCCGGTCCTTCGGCGATGGGCCTTCTCGTCATCGGAGCGGGAATCCCGCTCTACTGGTTGATGCGACGCCGGGGACAAAGGAGCGGGCAGAACTCATGAGCATATTCTTCGCGAAACGTCTCTCGCTCAACGAGGCAGCCTCGATCTCGTCGCGGCACGGAACCCGGTTTCCGACACCCGCAGGGCTCAGTGCGGAATCTGGCCTCCCGCCTCTTCCGCGCCGGTCGTGCCGAACAGGAGCCGGCCCCCCTCGAACGCCGTGTCCCGCAGCGTGACCGCGAGCGCTTCGCCGAGCGTGTCGACTAAGTGCACGTCCAGCTTCGCGCGCACTTCCTCGTTCAGGTCTTCGAGGTCGGCCTCGTTGTCCTTCGGGAGCACGATCGTCGTGATGCCCGCCCGCACTGCACCCAGGATCTTCTCCTTCAAACCGCCGATCGGCAGCACCCGTCCCGAGATGGTGATCTCGCCCGTCATCGCGACGTCATTTCGCACCGCACGCTTCGAGAGCGCCGAAACGAGTGCGGACGCCATGGCGATCCCCGCGGAGGGTCCATCCTTCGGGATCGCTCCGGCGGGTACGTGAACATGGACGTCACGGCGGAAATCGTTCTCGTCGATGCCGAGCCATCCGGCGTGCGAGCGCGCGAATGTCCACGCGGCGCGCGCCGACTCCTTCATGACGTCGCCGAGCTGTCCGGTCAGGATCAGCTCTCCCTTCCCGCGCATGAGTGACGCCTCGACGAACATGATGTCGCCGCCGGCGGGGGTGTAATACATGCCGGTCGCGATCCCGATCTGATCTTCGCGAGCCATCTTTTCGGGATGGACCCGCGGACGGCCGAGCAGGCCGCGGACGTCTTCCGGCCGGACGGTCTGGCTCTCGACCTCGCGGGCGGCGACGCGCCGCGCGACTTTGCGCGCGAGTCTTCCGAGCTCGCGCTCGAGTTGGCGCACGCCCGACTCTCGCGTGTAGCTCGCGATCACCTCGAGGACAGCGCCGTCCTCGATCGCGAGCTGTCCAACAGAAAGACCGTTTTCTTCGAGCTGGCGCGGGACAAGGTAGCTCTTCGCGATCTGCAGCTTCTCCTCTTCCGTGTAGCCGGCGAACGGAACCGTCTCCATCCGGTCGAGGAGCGGTGCAGGGATGTTCTGGATGAAGTTGGCCGTCGCGATGAAGAGGACTTCGGACAGGTCGAACGGCACTCCGAGATAGTGGTCCGTAAAACTGTCGTTCTGCGCCGGATCGAGCACTTCGAGGAGGGCGGAGGCCGGGTCGCCCTGGAAGGACACGCCGAGCTTGTCCACC
>DASWDK010000052.1:0-11516 GCA_036395335.1 Thermoanaerobaculia bacterium | reverse complement strand
CGGATCGATCCCGGCGGTCGGCTCGTCCAAGAACAGCACTCGTGGCTCGTGCATGAGAGACGCCGCGAGCGCGAGGCGCTGTTTCCATCCGCCGGAGAGCTGCCCGGCCAGGCGGTCGACGTACGGTTGGATCGACGTGAGCTGGATCGCCCAGTCGCGCCGCTCCTCGCGCCTTGCTCCTTCCAGGCCGTAGACCTCGGCGAAGAAGGTCAGGTTCTCCATCACTGTCAGGTCTTCGTAGAGCGAGAACTTCTGGGGAACGTAGCCGATCCGCCGGCGGATCTCCTCGCCTTCGGTCACCACGTCGAGGCCGTCGACGCGCGCGGTTCCCTCCGTCGGAGCGAGAAGGCCGCAGAGAATACGGATCATCGTGGACTTGCCGGAGCCGTTCGGGCCGAGGAGCCCGTAGATCTCGCCGCGCGGGACGGCGAGCGAGACTTTGTCGAGCGCCCGCACCTTCCCGAAGTCGCGGGACACGCCGTGAACTTCGATGCCGTAAGAGCTCTCCGCCATTTGTTCTCAGCTCTCGATCAGCCGGACCTGGGCCGCCATGCCGGGCTTCAACTCCGGCGTCGGATCGATCGCGACCTTCACCCCGAAGACCTGATCCATGCGCTGCTTCAAGGTCTGGACGTTGCGGGGCGTGTATTCTCCCTGCTCCCGGATCTCGACGACCTTCCCGGAGAACTCGCGTTTGGGAAAGCTGTCGACCGTGATCGCGGCCTTCTGCCCGAGGCGGACGCGTCCGAGAGAAGGCTCCGGCACCCAGACGCGGACCCAGAGCTGGGAGGGCTCCAGGATCCGGGCGACCGGCTGGTTCGCCCCGACGAGGTCTCCGGGCCGCAGGTCGAGCGCCTCGACGAAGCCGTCCGCCGGCGACTTCACGACCGTCTCCTGGCTCTGGCGCAGGAGAAATGCGAGCCGCTGCTCCGCCTGATCGAGAGCGGCTTCCGCCGCGCGAACGTCCTCGATGCGGCTGCCGCGCTCGAGCTCCCGATAGGTTTCGAGCGCCGTTTTCGCGGCCGTCGCGGCGTCGTCGTATTGCTGGCGCGGGATCAGGCCCTGATCGAGGAGGGCTTTCAGACGCCGGCGCTCGCGCTCCGCGTTTTCCGCCTGGGCCCGAGCGCGAATGACTTCCTCCCGGCGAGGGCCGGCGCGGGTCCGCGCGAGGTTGGCGCGCTTCTCTCCCACGACGGCGCGCTGCTCCCGAATCTGGAGCGCCCCCAGATCGGTCTCGAACGTGACGATCGGCTGTCCCGCCCGAACCGTCGCTCCTTCGGCGACGAGCACCGCGGAGACGCGACCGCCGACGAGCGAGCCGACCTCGACGTCCCGCGCCTCGATCGACCCGGAGAGGACGAGGGGCTTCTCCCGACGCGACGATCGAAAAGCCCAGAGGCCTCCTCCCGCCGCGATGATGAGAAGCGGGATCCACAGCAGGCGTCGCTTCTTCACGATGACCTTCTCCTCACTCCTCTGCCGGAAGGACGAATCGCCCCGCGGCGCCAGATGTCGATCATCGTATCGACGTAACGGCGCAGGGCGACCGCGGGCTCGATCCGCACGACCCGGTGCAGAAAAACATAGGCGTGGAGCTGTCCCAGAAATGCGAGCGCAGCAGCACGCGGATCTCGGACTTCGAGGCGGCCGGCGACACTGGCTCTGCGGAAATAGTCTTCGACGAGCGCGAGCGCGCGGGCAGGTGGCGAGGGACGCTCCCGCGGGTCGAACGGCAGCCTGAGGGTGCGGGCCTCTTCGGCAGTCCGGGCGCGGAGCCAGCGGGCGATGTTCTCGCCGAGCTTCGACTCCAGAAACGGAACGATGGCGAGCGCCAGCCGCTTCAGGACGTCGGCGGGGTCCTCGCGGCCGGTCGCCCGCGAGACGAACTCGATGGGCGGGAGCTCGTCGGCCGGAGCCGACATTGCGGCGGAGAAGAGGGCCTCTTTGGTCGGCGCATGGCGCAGCAGCGCCGACGGCGAGAGCCCGACTTTCGCGCCGATCGCGGCGAGCGTGGTCCCGTCGAACCCACGCTCGGAGAACGCCTCGCGCGCTCCCCGCAGAATCTCCTCCCGGCTGACCTTAGCCCGACGGCCCATTTATAAATAAGTATACGTTAATTTACAAATGGCTTCGGGGATCCTCAATCGCGCAGCGGGATCCCCCTCCGCCGCTCCAGCCAGGCGGCCAGGTCCTCTGCGCTCTTGGCGTTCAGCATCGCGGCCGGGGACACCCAACCCTTCCGGGCGATCCCGACGGCGTAAGCGGCGTTTTCGAGCTCCTTCACCGAATGCGCGTCCGGCCCGATCGAAAAAAGGATGCCCTTCTCGACACCCGGCCGGACCAGCCGCCAGTCGAGGTCGAGACGGTGGGGGGAACCGTTGATTTCGACCGCGCAGCCGGAGCGGGCGGCTGCCGAGAGGACGGCTTCCATGTCGGCGTCGACGCCTTTCCGCGTCAGGAGCAGTCGTCCGGTCGGGTGGCCGAGGACCGAGACCCGCGGATTCTCGACGGCACGGATGAGCCGGCGGGTCTGTTCCTCGCGGGGAAGGCCGAAACGCGAGTGGATGGAAGCGACCACGACGTCGAACGTCTCGAGAAATTCGTCGCCATAGTCTATCGAGCCGTCTGCGAGGATGTCCGCTTCGGTCCCGTGAAAGATCCGGAAGCCGGCAAACTTCGAGCGGATCTCGCGAATCGCCTCCCTCTGCCGCAGAACGCGATCCGGCGCGAGCCCGCCGGCATAGGCCGCCCCCTGGCTGTGGTCCGTGATCGCGACATACTCGTATCCGGCCGCCTTCGCGGCGCCGACCATTTCCGCGAGCGTCGCGCGGCCGTCCGATTCCGTCGTGTGGAGGTGGATCAGCCCCCGCACGTCGGATTCTTCGACGAGCTCCGGCAGGGCCCCGCGCGCGGCCGCCTCGATTTCGCCGCGTCCTTCGCGCAATTCCGGCTCGATGAATCGAAGTCCCAGCGCCCGGTAGATCTCCGCCTCGGTCGGGGCCGCTCGCGACCTTGCGCCGCCGCGGCCGCCGGAGACGCCGCGCTCGTCGAGCTGGAGACCCCGTTTCTGCGCGAACGCCGTGAGATCGGCGAGGTGCTCCCTCGATCCGGTCGCGTGAAGGAGCGCGGCGGCCAACTCCCGTTCGGGAACGATCGTGAGCTCCGCCCCGAGCCGCTCGGCGAGAATGAGAGAGACCTTCCGGTCGTCCGCCGCCACGACCTCCGCGATGCCGGCCGCGTCCCGGAAGCTCCGCGCGAGGTCGCCCGGGCGCTCCGAGGCGGCGACCAGCTCGATCGCCTCGACGATCTCCGAACGGCGCCGGAGGCCTCCCGCAATCTCGACGCGCGATGCCAGTCCGGTCGCCGCGAGGGCCGCGGCGAGCTCCTCCGCCCGCCGGCGCGCCGCGGAGTAGCGGTGGAGGCCCGCGGTCGTCCGCAAAGTCTCGATTCCCCGGAGAATCCGCTCCTCCGTCTTCGGGCCGAAGCCCGGGAGCTCGGCGACTTTTCCTTCGCGGCAGGCGGCCTCGAGAGCCGCCAGCGAATCGATTCCGAGCTTCTGGTGCAGGATCTTCGCCTTGCGCGCACCGAGCCCCGGAATTCTCAGGCACTCTCGGAGACCCGGCGGGAAGCTCGCGCGGAGCTCGTCGTAGTCGGGGAGAGAACCGGTCGTGAGCAGGGTCTCGATGCTGGCGAAGAGACCGGCTCCGATTCCGGGGACCTTCAGAAGCTCGCGCGTGCGGACAGCCTGGGCGAGGTCTCCCGAGAAACTGCGGATCGCGCGGGCGCCCGCGTCGTACGCGCGCACCTTGAAGACGTTCTCGCCTTTCAACTCGAGCATCGCCGCGATCTCCTCGAGCACGCGGGCGACCTCATTACGGTTCACGCCGCGATTGTAAGAGTCGCAGCGGCTGGCCGCTTCACGGCAACGGCGGAACGGTTGTTGCAGAGCGCCGGAGCAAGGAGGAATCCATGTCCGTCGCGAAGATCATCGAGCTCGTCGCCTCGTCGGACAAGAGCTGGGACGACGCCGTCCGCGCCGCTGTCGCGGAGGCCGCAAAGACGGTCCGCGGTATTCGCGGGGTGGACGTCGAGGATTGGACCGCGCGCGTGAAGGACGGCCGCATCGTCGAATACAAGGCGAACGTCAAGATCGCGTTCGGAGTGGAGGAGGAGACGTAAGATCTTGCCGCTTGCGGGTTGACCTCCACAGCCATTCGAGCGTCTCCGACGGGTTGGACTCGCCGGCGGAGCTCGTCCGCCGCATGGCGGCGGGCGGGATCGACGCGTTCGCACTCACCGACCACGACACTCTGCAGGGACTTCCGGAGGCGCGCGAGGAAGCGCGGCGCCGCGGCATCGAGCTCATCTCCGGCGCGGAGATCTCGGCAAACTTCGCGGGGGAGAACGACGTCCACATCCTGGCGCTCTTCGTGGACGAGGGCAACACGACGTTCAACGCCATCCTCGGGCAGCGGCAGGAGAGCCGCCGAACGCGAGGCGAGCGGATGGCGCAGAAGCTCCTGGAAGCCGGGTTCGCGATCGACCTCGATGCGATCCGGGCGGACGTCGGCGACGGCGTCTGGGGTCGACCGCACATCGCCCGCGCTTTGATCCGCGCCGGGTACGCGACGACGAACGACGAAGCATTCGATCGCTTCCTGGGGGAAGAGCACCCGTGGTACGTGCCCTACGAGAGATGGAAGGCCGACGAGGTTGTCGCGGCGGTCCACCGCGCGGGAGGTGTGTGCTCGCTCGCCCACTCGGTCTGGTATCGCGACGCGGAGACGTTGATCGCCGGGCTCGCCGCACAAGGCCTCGATGCCGTCGAGGTCTTCCATCCCGATCATGGAGTTGACGAGCAGGAGCGATTCGGGCGGCTCGCGCGCGACCTCGGCCTCGCGACGACCGCAGGGAGCGACTTCCACGGATCCGTCGAAGGAAGGAAATTTCCGGGCGGCGTGTTCGGCGATTCCCGGATGCTCGAACGACTCCGAGCGCGGATGCCGCCGGGATGATGGACGGTTCCCGGCGCCCGGCCTGGGTCGTCCTCCTTCACCGCGCCGAGGAAAGCGGGCTCTCCGAGGCCGCCGCGATGGCGGCAGCCGCGACGTCCCTGGGGATCTCGGTCACGCTCGTCTGGTTCGACGAGGCGTTCAATGCGCTCGTCTCGGGAGATCTGGAGGAATCCGGCGACGAATCGAGCGCAGGGGCTCTCCTCGCCTCCGCGCGCGACACCGGGCTCCTGCGATCTCTGGGCTGCTCGGCTTCGGCGGTGAATCGAAAGCTCGACTTCGACTCTGTGCGGGCGGCGGTCGACGAGATCGTGGGATGGCCGACGATCGTCTCTTTGATTCGCGCGGCAGACAAGGCGTTCGTCTGGTGACGCCCCTGCTCTGACTCGAACTCCGCATCCCGTCGGACATCATCTGTCCCCTCGACGGCGCCAACCTCTGCGGAAAAGGGGGGCGCTGCGGAAAAGAATTTTTTTTCGCAGCACCCGCCGCGAGGAGGTCGCCGCCGGATGGATGCGGAAATTCTTCGAGCGTTGACAGCGCTGGAGGCGGGAAGAAGAATGCACCCCACCTCTCCGATGCTCGAAGAAATCACCGCTGAGAAGGGGCTCCCTCAGAACCTCGACGCGGAAAGATCCGTGCTCGGCGCGATCCTACTCGACCCCGCTTCTCTCGCTTCCGTCTTTCCGATTCTCAAGGAAGACGACTTCTTTCCCGACACGCACCGCCGGATCTACCGTTCGATGGCGGACCTGGCGCAGCGCTCGGCAGAGATCGACGTCCTGACCCTCCGCGAGGAGCTCGCCCGCACCGGTGCGGTTGAAAAAGCGGGCGGCGCGGCCTACCTTTCGTCGCTCCTCGATGCCGTCCCGGACGTGGCGAACGTCGAGCACTACGCCCGCATCGTCAAGGAAAAGGCGACGCTGCGGCGGCTGATCCGCGCCGGACAGCGAATGGTCCGGGAGGGACTCGCGCAGGAGAAAGATGCGCAGAAGCTGCTGGGAGACGTCACCGGCGAGATCTTCGACATCGCCGAGGACACGGTCTCCGGAGGATTCGAAAGGATCGGCGAGATCACGCGGCACAACCTGGACATCATCGACGAGGCCAAGGAGAGGAGCGGCGCGGTCTCCGGCCTGGCGACCGGGTTCCTCGAGCTCGATCGGCTGACCTCGGGGCTTCAGAGCACCGACCTGATCATCCTTGCCGCCCGGCCGGCGGTCGGAAAGACCTCGCTCGCTTTGAACGTCGCGCAGCATGTGTCGATCCGCGAAGGCCGGTCCGTCGGTTTCTTCTCGCTCGAGATGTCGAAGGAGCAGATCGGGTTCCGAGTCCTCTGCTCCGAAGCGGACGTCGACGCCAAGAAGGTGCGGGACGGTTACGCGTCGAGCGAGGCGATCACGCGGCTCGTGCTCGCGCAGTCGAAGGTCGCCGGAGCGCGGTTCTTCGTGGACGACGGCTCGGCGCTCTCCGTTCCCGAGATGCGGGCGAAGGCGCAGCGCTTGAAACGGGAACATGGACTGGACCTCCTCGTCGTCGACTACCTCCAGTTGATGATGGGCCACGGGCGTTTCGACAACCGCACGCAGGAGGTCTCGCAGATCTCCCGCGGGCTGAAGCTCCTGGCCAAGGAGCTCCACGTTCCGATCCTCGCGCTCTCCCAGCTGTCCCGTCAGCCCGAGCGCCGAACGGGGGAGTTGCGCCGCCCACAGCTCGCGGACCTGCGCGAAAGCGGATCCTTGGAACAAGATGCTGATGTCGTCGTTTTCCTCTACCGCGAGGAGCTCTACGACCGGGACACCGAGCGCAAGGGGATTGCCGACGTCATCATCGCCAAACAGCGCAACGGCCCGACTGGCGATTTTCCCCTCGTCTTCCTCGCCGACCACATGACCTTTGCGAATTACGCCGGGCCCGCGCTCGAGCCTTTCTGATCGCGCCGGCCTCCTTCCGGCGGCAGCGTCTCTCTGACATCCTTCGCCTCGTGAAGACGGCACCCGGCGCCGAGATCGGGAGAGGGCCGTGAGGCCGACTTGCGCCTCGATCGAACTGGACGCGATCGCGCGGAACTACCGCGTCGTCCGGAACCGGATCGGCGCCGAGCGCGGAATCTTTTGCGTCGTCAAGGGGAACGCCTACGGCCACGGAGCCGCGGAGGTCGCGCGGCGGCTTTCGCGTGAGGGGGCATCCCGCTTCGCGGTCGCGGTGGCGGAGGAGGGGATCGCCCTGCGCCGCGCCGGCGTCGAAGGCGAGATCCTTCTCTTGAACTACGCCGACCCCGCCGACGCGGGCGCGCTCCGCGCCTACGGGCTCGCGCCGTCTCTATACGACCTCCGTCAGGCGCGGGGATTCGCGGAGGCGACGCGGACTTTTTCCGACCCGCTTCCCGTGCACGTGAAGCTCGACACCGGCATGGGCCGAATCGGATTCACCCCGGAGGTCCTCGGTGCGGTCGCGCAGCTCCTGCGCCGCTCGCCGGGGCTTCGCGTGGCCGGCACGTTCAGCAACCTCGCTTCCGCCGAGGAAATGGAATCTCCTCGGACCGCGAAGCAGGTCGACGTCCTCAAAGCCGGTGTCGCGGCTCTGACCGCGGCCGGCGTGGCGCCGGGGGTCGTCCACCTCGCGAATTCCGCCGGAATCCTGCTTCATCGCGACACGTGGTTCGACGCCGTCCGGCCGGGTCTCGCTCTCTACGGAGTCCCGCCGACGCAGCGATCCGGTGCAGGCGACTCGCTGACTCCCGCGCTGACGCTCGAGACGCGCGTCATGGCCGTGAACGAAGTCGCACCAGGCACCGCTCTCGGCTATGGAGGACGCTTCATCGCGGAGCGCGCCTCCACGATCGCGGTGCTGCCCATCGGCTATCATGACGGCTTCCGGCGATCCTTTTCGGGGCGCGTTCGCGTCTTGTTGCGTGGGAAAGAAGTGCCCGTGGTGGGCGCGGTGAGCATGGACCTGACTCTCGTCGACGCGAGCGGCGCGGGCGTGCAGAGCGGAGACCGCGTGGTCTGCCTCGGCAGCGATGGCGGAAGCCGCGTCACCGCCTGGGACCTCGCCCGGGCCGCAGATACGATCCCGTACGAGATCCTCTGCGGGATCGGCTCGCGGGTACCCCGCGTGTACCCGCAGTGAGATTCCTCGAAGCAATCGGCCGCGTGCTCCTTCGCGTGCTCGAGGAACTCGGTCGTTTCTTTCAGATGCTCGGGCGCGCCGCCGCCTGGTCGGTCCGGCCTCCCTACGACGTCCCGGAGCACTTCCGCCAGATGGTTCGCGTCGGCGTCGACTCGATTCCGGTGGTCTTCCTGACGACTCTCTTTACCGGGATGGTCATGGCGCTCCAGACCTTCTACGGATTCAAGCGCTTCCACGCGGAGAGCCTGGTCGGCAGCGTCGTCGCGCTCTCCCTGACCCGCGAGCTCGCTCCGGTCCTGACTGCGCTCATGGTGACCGGCCGTGTCGGAAGCGCCATGGCGGCCGAGCTCGGCACGATGCGGGTGACCGAGCAGATCGACGCGTTGACCGCGCTCGGAACCGAGCCGGTTCAGTACCTCGTGGTGCCGCGGATTTCTGCATCCGTTCTGATGTTGCCGCTCCTCGTCATCATGGGCGATTTCGTCGGAATGTACGGCGGGTATCTCGTCGCGGTGCAGCTTTTCGGAGCGAATCCGGTCACGTACATCGAGAACTCGTTCCAGTTCCTCGAGGTCTCCGACGTCACGTCCGGGATCGTGAAGGCGGCCGTCTTCGGGCTCATCTTCTCGCTGATCGCGTGCGTCCGCGGTTACTACACGGAGGGGGGAGCCGAAGGGGTCGGTCGCGCGACGACCCGCGCCGTCGTCTCCGGGAGCCTCTCGGTGTTGTTCGTGGACTTTTTCCTGACGAAGCTCCTCTTTTGAGCGCACTTCCAAAGGAGAAGCAGGGCGAGACGCCCAAGATCCGGGTCGAGGATGTCCACAAGTCCTTCCAGGGCAAAGTCGTTCTGGACGGAATCGACTTCTCCGTCGCCAAAGGACAGTCCCTCGTCATCGTCGGCCCCTCCGGCACGGGCAAGAGCGTGCTCCTGAAACACCTGATCGGGCTCATCAGGCCCGACTCGGGCAAATTGTTCGTCGACGGCCGAGACTTCTGGGCGCTGTCGGAGCTCGAGCGGACGGCGGTCCGGAAGAAATTCGGGATGTCGTTCCAGGAGGGCGCCCTCTTCGATTCGATGAGCGTGTTCGACAACGTCGCCTTTCCCCTGCGGCGGTCCGGCAAACCTCCCTCCAAAGTCCGCGAGCGCGTGCGCGAATGCCTCTCGCTCGTGCATCTGCCCAACGTCGAGGGAAAACGACCTTCGGAGCTCTCGGGCGGCATGCGTCGGCGTGTCGGCTTCGCGCGCGCGATCGCCCACGAGCCGGAGATCCTCCTGTTCGACGAGCCGAACACCGGTCTCGATCCGATCATGACCGACGTCATCGACGAGGTCATTCTCGAGCTGAAGGACAAGCTCGACGTGACGATCGTCACCATCACGCACCACATCGAGAGCGCGCGCAAGATCGGCGATCGGGTCGCGTTGCTCGCGGGCGGAAGGCTTCTCTACGAGGCGTCGCCCGAGGAATTCCTGCGGTCGGAGGACCCCGCCGTCCGCCAATTCGTCCAGGGAAGCGCCCGGGGGCCGCTCACGGTAGAGTTCGAGCGGGAAGGGACGACCGCGGTTTCGGAGGGGCCATGAACACGGCGGCGAAAGTCGGGGCGTTTTTCCTGGTCGTTCTCGCGATCACGGGCTTGCTCGTCTGGAAGATCGAGGACATCCGCATCGGTCACGGCCATCCGCGGAAGGTCACCGTCCAGTTCAAGGACGTCGGGGGGCTGGACGAGAAGAGCGCCGTTCGCGTGGCGGGAGTCCGGGTCGGCAAGGTCTCGAAGATCCGCCTCGTGGAAGGGAAGGCGCTCGTCGACGTCGAGCTCGACCCCAATGTCGCCCTCCGCCAGGGCGCCTCCGCGTCGATCGAGAGCCTCGGACTCCTCGGCGAGAAATACGTCGAGCTGGTGCCCGGTCCGTTCGGCGCTGCGCCCCTCCCGGACAACTCGGTGATCCTGGGCGGGGTCCCGGTCTCCTTCGACGAGATCACCAAGCTCGCCCGCGACATCGAAGTCGACATCAAGTCGATCACCAAAACCCTCAAGGAATCGATCGGGGGCCGGGAGGGACAGGAGAGACTCACGGACATCGTGGAGAACATGCGACTGATCAGCGAGCAGGTGCGCGCGATGGTCGAGTCGAACCGCGTGAGCGTCGACGCGACCGTTGCGAACTTCCGCGAGTTCTCCTCGGCGATGACCGAGCTCGTCGCCCGCGTCGACTCGCTCGTCGCCTCGAATCAAGGGAACGTCTCCGGCAGTCTCTCGAACATCCGGGAGATCTCCGGAAAGCTCGAGACCACCACCGACAACCTGAACCAGATCACCGGCAGGATCCGGGAAGGCGAGGGGACGGTCGGCAAGCTCGTCCAGAGCGAGGAGACGCACAAGAACCTGAACGACGCCTTGGTCGCCGTCAAAGAGGGGGTCGCAGGCTTGAACAAGGCGCTCGGCGCGGCGGCGAGGATGAAGATCGACCTCGGCGTCCGCTCCGAATATCTCGCCGATTCCTCGAAGGGAAAAGCCTATTTCACGCTCGACGTCGATCCGAAGGACTCGCCGCGCTTCTACCGCCTCGAGCTTTCGAGCCAGCCGTTCGGCAAGCGGAAGAACACGTCCACGACCGAGAGGACGGTCTTTCCGGACGGTCACATCGAGCAGACGATCACCGACACGGAGGAACGGAAGGACGAGTTCGCGATCTCCGCCCTCTTCGGCTACCGGTGGAAGGACTTCGGGGTCCGGGCGGGTCTGCTCGAGTCGCGGGGCGGCGCCGGCATCGATTACATGACGTTGAAAGACCGGCTGCGTTTCTCCGCCGACCTGTGGGACTTCAACCGGCCCGGCTTTTCAGCCCACGCGAAGCTCACCAGTCGCTATTACTTCTCGCCTTCGGTCTTCGTCACCGGCGGCTGGGACGACTTCCTGAATCGCGACCGCAAGGCCGATTCGCTCTTCTTCGGCGCCGGCCTGCGTTGGAGCGACGAGGACATCAAATATCTCTTGGGGACGATACCGATCAAGCGTTGAACGTGAAACCGGAAACGTAAATCGAAGCAGTCGCCCTCGCGACAAATTCAAAAGAGCTTCGGGTCACGTTTTCCGTTTCACGAAGAATGGCCAAGCCGACTTCGCTCTTCGCCTGCCGGTCGTGCGGCGCATCCTCGCCCAAGTGGCTCGGGCGGTGCCCCGAGTGCGGCGAGTGGAACTCCTACGTCGAGGAAGCTCCGGCCTCGGTGTCTCCGGCCTCGGTCCGCCCGGGGGAGGCGCGCGCCCGTCCCCTCTCGGAAATCGAAGCGCGGGCGGAGAGCCGTGTGGCAACGGGACTGGCCGGCCTCGATCGGGTGCTGGGAGGCGGCCTGGTGCCCGGCTCGGTCGTTC
>DASWDK010000051.1:0-4793 GCA_036395335.1 Thermoanaerobaculia bacterium | reverse complement strand
CACCTGCGGCGCCGCCCCGGGGCAGGCTCCCAGAAAACACCGGTACACCGCCGTCACCGACACCGCCGACGTGTACGACGTGTTGAAAACCCGCACGTCCGAAAAAAACGGACTCGCCGCCGAACCCACCGGCAACGACGTCACTGCGGGCAGCGTCAGCCTGTCGGACAAGAGCGGCGGCGCCAGGAGGAGGGTCAGCGCCGCCGCCGCGAAGAGTCGGAGGTTCTGTTGTCTTTTCGTTTCCATGATCGTGATCTCCCGGCGAGAGTGTATGGGCGGGAGGCGCGACGCCCGCTCCCCTTAACGCGGCTCTAAGCCGCTCCAGCCAAGAGCCCGTACTATCCTGTCCCGCCGTGACTTCCCCCTCTCCGGAGCTCGAGATCCTGCGCCGCGGGGCCGTCGACCTGATCGAGGAGGTGGAGCTCGCGCGGCGGATCGAACGGAAGCGCCTGACCGTCAAAGTCGGGTTCGACCCCTCTGCTCCGGACATCCACCTCGGTCACACGGTCGTGCTTCGCAAGATGAAGCACTTCCAGGACGCCGGCCATCGGGTCGTGTTCGTCGTCGGCGACTTCACCGGAATGATCGGCGATCCGTCGGGCCGCAAGGCCACCCGGCCCCAGCTCTCGCGCGCCGAGATCGAGACGAACGCGGCGACCTACACCCGGCAGGCTTTCCGGATCCTCGATCCGGGCAAGACCGTCGTCGAGTTCAACAGCTCCTGGCTTTCCCCCCTCGGTGCCGAAGGGTTCGTCCGGCTCGCCGCGCGAATCACGGTCGCTCGAATCCTCGAGCGCGACGACTTCCAGAAGCGCTGGGCCGCCCGGCAGCCGATCGCGCTCCACGAGCTCCTCTACCCGCTCGCCCAGGGATACGACTCGGTCGCTCTCAAAGCGGACGTCGAGCTCGGGGGAACCGACCAGCTCTTCAATCTCCTGATCGGCCGCGACCTCATGCGAGAAGAAGGGCTGGAGCCGCAGATCGTGCTGACGCTGCCGCTCCTCGTTGGGACCGACGGGACCGAGAAGATGTCGAAGTCGCTCGGCAACTCGATCGGGATCGAGGAGCCCCCGTCGCAGATCTACGGGAAGTTGATGTCGATCCCGGACCGCCTGATGTGGAGCTACTTCGAGCTTCTGACCGACCTCTCGCTCGAAGAGATCGGCGCGCTGCGCGGCGCGGTCGAGAAGGGAAGCGAGAACCCGCGGGACGTGAAGGCAAGACTCGCGCGCCGCATCACGGGCGACTTCCACGGCGCGGAAGCTGCGGCCCGGGCGGAGGAGGACTTCCGCCGGGCATTCTCGAAGGGAGAGGTTCCCGAGGAGATCGAGACCCGCGAGGCGTCCGCGGACCCGGGGACCGCCGCGCGAACCTTGGTCGCCGTCGGGCTCGCCGGGTCGATGCGCGAAGCGCGGCGGAAGATCGCGGAGGGCGCGCTGCGCATCTACTCTTCGGAAGGCGACCCGCGCGAGATCCGCGATCCGGAGGAGCATCTCGCTTCGAAAGAAGCGACGGTGCTGCGCCTGGGAAGGAGGTTCGTGAGGGTCGTCTGGAAATAGCGTTCAGGGATGGCGGCGAGTCTTTTGAACCTTGAACCCGCTTGCGGCCGCCCCCGACTTCAGGAAGAGCGCCAGTCCGACGAGGAGGAAGGCGAGGATCCCCTGGAGCGAGACGAACGCGGCGAGCTTGACGAGTGCGAACCCGGGATGGACGAAACGAACGAGCCATCCCGCCCCTTCGTCGAGCGCGGCGGAAAGAAAAGCGCCGACGATGAGCAGGACGCGGGTTCGCCTCGCATACGGCGCGAAGATCAGCAGATGAGTCAGCAAGAGCATCACCAGCGCCATCATGGGCAGGTGGGCGTGGGTCACCTCGAGCATCGCTCCCGCGGTGCGCGGCGGGCGGAATTCGGCCTCCGAGCCGAGGTAATACGCCGCGATTGACGCCGGCGTGAATCCGAGGCGGGACCCGAAGAGAGCCAGGTTCGTCACCCAGAAGAGGGACAGCAGCCCGATCGCGAGACCGAGCGTCAGCCGCATCAGGTCTTGCGTCTGGAATCCGCCCCGCTCGAGGTACTTCACCGACCCGCCTGCTGTGTGACCACGGAGTGGATTGCGAGTACGCGCCGTGCAGCGTCGGCGATGGAGCGAGTCGTCAGCGTCGCCCCGGTGACGTGTGCAAGGCCCCGGCCGACGACCAGGTCGGGGTCGAGCCGGCGTCCGGTGAAGAGGCGCAGCCAGCCGGGGCGCGGCAGATAATCTTCCGGCTCGTTGAAGGCGACCACCTCGACCCCTTCGAGCGAGCCGTCGGGACGAACCGTCACGAGAAGCGTTTCCGGCATCGTGCGTACCGTGTGCGTGTCGAAATACGCGGTTCCCAGGAGTCCCTTCGGACCGTGACCCAGGTAGGCGACGACGAGCGACGACTCGATCTTCGCCCGCGCGAGCCGGGTCGCCTTTTCCCGCTCGCCGTCCGTCAGGAAATACGTCTTCCTCTCGATCGTGGCCGGCGGAGGGAAGGCGCGGGCGAGCGCCTGCTCGCGCGAGGAGTAGACCGGAGCGGAGCCGACGCGCGGCGTCAGGATCAGGAGAAAGACCGCCGCGCAAGCGGCGCGTCTCAGAACAGCCATCCCAGTGCGAGGTTCCACTGGTCGACCCCGGTTCGAGCTCTGTTTCGCGCGTCCTGGTAGTCGAGCTTGACGACGATCTGCGGGATCGGCCGGTACTGGAGACCGATCGTCCACAGAGAGACGTCGTTCGCCGGGTCGGCCACGAATCCCGCCGGCACCGCGTCCTGCGTATTGAACTGCTCCCGTCGCGCGAAGGGAACGAGGGACGCCCGGCCGCCCCGGAGGAAGAGGACGTCGTAACCCGCCTCGACGTAGGTTCCAGTGAACCTTTTCCCGACGGAGTCAGTCCCCGACAGGCCGTTCAATGCATTCACCCGCGCCGCGTCACCGATCGAGCCCCGCGCGGTCAGAGCGCGGGCCTGGATTCCGTGCCAGCGCCATTCGGCGTGAGCGTCGAGAAGCGCCACGCGTCCGTCGAACGAGTGACCCTCCACTTCTCTCCCCTGCGCCGAGTTCCCCGTGTACCCCGAACCTCCGATGAGCACGCCAGGAATACCCACGAAGTCGAGCCGCGCGGTCAAGGCGAAGTCTTCGGCGCGCGCGTTCGAACCGCCCTGCCTCCCTTCGTGCAGCGGGTCAGCCCCTTCGAACCCGGCGGAGTCGAGCCCGTCGACCAGATAGGCCCGGTAGGCGAACGGTCCGACGTCGCCGAAGACCCCGAGCCCGAGCTCGCGCCACGTGGTCGGAAGAATCCGGTCCTCCACCTCGGGGCGGCGCGCGCCCAGAAAGACGGGCGGTTCGTGGAGCTCGTTGACGAAGCCGACGGGGAGCAGGACGAGGCCGGCTCGCAGGTTGAACTCGCGCCGGATCAGGTAGTCGAGGTAGGCGAACTCGACGGAGACCTCGCCTTTCTCTTCGTCGCCCTCTCCGGTCGTGGCGTGCTCGTACTCGATCTCCGAATTGAAGAGGAAGTGCTCATCGAACTTGTAGCCGAAGTACAAGACCGCCCGCGCGAGGTCGATCGAGTCGGTCCGGTCCGACGGCGTGCCGTCGTCCCGTTCGCGGTCGAAGTTCTGGTAGAGCGCTTCGCCGTAACCTCCGATCGAGACGCCCCGCGTCACGCCGTAGATCTTCGACGCGGCGGGGCCGAGCCCGAACGCGCCCCGGGTCCCGGTCGGGGCCTTCTCCGGCGCGGCGGACTTCAGGTTCTCGATCTCCCGGGTCAGAACGTCGATTTGACGTCGCAATTCTTCGATCTGGCGCCGGGCCGTCTCGTCCGCGCCGGCGGAAAGCTGATCGAGACGCCTCTGGAGCTCCTCGACCTTCTTCTCGAGCTCTCGGATCTTCTCGGGAGGCTGCTCTGCGCCGGTCGCCGCGGCCAGGAGAAAAACGAAGCAGACGGAAAGGAATCGTCTCAAAAGAATCTCCTCAACGGGAAAACTCGCGGCTCGGCAACAGCTGCCAGCCGCCGCCCCGCGGAACGACGTAGAGAGCGGCGATCCCGCGGCGGTCGGCGAACGCGATCCCCGCTTCCGGCCCGAGCACGAAGAGAGCGGTCGAGAGGGCGTCCGCGCGAATTCCAGTGTCGGCGACGACCGTGACGGAGCCGGAGAACGGCGCGGCCACCCCCGTCCGGGGATCCACGATGTGGCCCGGACGCTCCGAGACGCCGGAGGTCGAGACCGAGCGATCGCCCGGCGAAAAGCGGCAGAGCTCGCGTCCGGACCCGGAGCGGGGCTCGGCGACCGAGACGTCTCCGAGGTCTTCGCGCCGGGCCGACGCGGTCATGCTGCCCAAGAGTGAGATCTGCCCGCCAAAGTTCAACCGCGCGGCCTCGACTCCGCGACGGCGCAGCTCGACCAAAGCCCGGTCGAGCGCCTCCCCTTTCGCGAATCCGCCCGAATCGATCGAGCCTCCGGCCGTCGCGAAGAGAAGCGTGCGCGTCCGGGCGTCGAGACGCGCTTTCCGCCAACCCACGGCCTCCGGGCGCGCCCGGCGCGGATCGGGCTCCCGGCCGGTCAGACCGAGAGCTTCCGTAATCGCGCCGACCGTCGGGTCGAAGGCGCCGCCGGTCTCGCGCGCGAGAGAGAAAGCGAGAGAGAGGCTGCGCCATGTCGCGGGCGACAGAGAAAACGGTCTGCTTGTCGCGTTTGCGAGAGAGAGCTCCGAGTCCGCCCGCCAGTTCGAGAGGCGCGTTTCGACTTCATCCGCGGCTCGAAAGGCG
>DASWDK010000050.1:0-3186 GCA_036395335.1 Thermoanaerobaculia bacterium | reverse complement strand
GCGCGCGAGGTCGCGTGAGGGGGAGTCGACGCCGTCGGGTCCGCCGCCCGAGAAGATACGAACGCGGTGGGGCCCGCCTGGTGCGAAGTCTGCGCCGACGATGTCGTTGTTCAAGAAGCCCCCGATCTGGTAACCCTTCTCCTTCAGATACTCCAGGAGCCGCTTGCCGCCCAGAAGCCCCTGCTCCTCCCCGGAGACCGCGGCGAAGAGGAGCGTCGCGCGGTAGCTTCCCTTCGACAGGAGCCTCGCGCATTCGATCGAGACCGCCGTGCCCGAGGCGTCATCGTCCGCGCCGGGAGCGTCGGCTTCCGGGTCCATCACGGAAGAAGGCATCGAGTCAAAGTGCCCCGAGACGAGGAAGACGGTCTTGGCGAGCTTCGGGTCGCTTCCGGGCAGAAACGCGAGCACGTTCTCCAAGCGAGCGGGCTTCTCGCGCGTGCGCGGCGCGGTCGCCTCGAAGCGGTCCACCGTAACCGACAGCCTTCCGCCGCTCTCCCTAGCGATCTCGGTCAAACGCGCCAAGATCTTGTCGCGTCCGCAGCCGATGCCGCGTTTGGGATCCTCCCAGGAAGACAGCGAGTGTCGCGTGCCGCAGGCGGCCAGCTCTTCGACCGTGGCCCGGAGCGCCTTCTCGTCCACCGATTTGCGGGGGATCGCACCGGCTGGCGGCGCGAGGACCTTGCCCGAAGGTTTCCCCTGCGGCGGCTCCGCCGGGTCCTGCCCGGAGAGCGCAGGGGCGGTAGACATCACTCCAACGATGAACGCGGCGACGGCCGCGTTCATGGTTTGACTGGCAGGAATCGCTTTGTTAGGTTCGCGTTCACATGCCACTCCGTCAGTTTTCGATCGGTCCGGTCGGGGAAGAAGTCTATCCCCGCTTCGTCGAAGAGCTGGCCGATCGCCTGGACGATCCGGGCCTCGACCGCAACCTCGTGGTCCGGGACACGCTCTCGCATCTCTATCTGGGGCGCTCCTTCGACCAGGGCGCCTTCACGGACCGGCGCATGCCCATCGGGATGAAAACGCTGCTCGCGACCTTCGATCCCCGCAACGCAACCATGGAGGCGGAGTACTACCGGGAGATCGACCTGGCGAAATGGGCGCCGGTCAAGCCGCTCCTCTGGTTCTGGCAGATGTTCGACCATTCCCCGGTGGGACGCAACGTGCGCCTGGGCACGCAGGTGCGGGCGATGCTCGCGCAGAGAGTCTTCAAGCACTGCGGCAAGGACGTCCGCATCTTCCACGAGGTGGAGTTCTCCTTCGGCTACAACCTCTCCGTCGGAGACGGCGTGACCATTCACAGGAACGTGCTGATCGACGACCGGGGCGAAGTCGTCCTCGGCAACGACGTTTCGATCTCCGACTACGCCAACATCTACTCCCACTCCCATGCCGTTGAGGATATCCACGACATCTCGCTCGGCAGGACCGTCATCGGCGACCGCGTGCGCATCACGTACCATGCCGTGGTCCTCTCCGGCGTCACCATCGAAGCCGACGCGATGGTCGGGTCCATGGGAGTCGCTTCGAAACATGTCCCCGCCGGCGTCATCGCCGCCGGCATTCCCGCCAAGCCCATCGGCCAGAAGAAGACCCGTCCCCCCGGCTCTTGAGTCGCCGTCTCCCGGTCCTGTCAATGACGATCCCGGCCGCCCTGAGATAATCCCGGCGATGTTGCGTCGGCTGGCGATCAAGAACCTGGCGATCGTCGAAGACCTGGAGATGGAGCTCGAGCCGGGGCTGACGGTCATCACCGGAGAGACCGGCGCGGGAAAGTCCATCCTGGTGGACGCGCTGTCGCTGCTCACCGGCGGGCGCGGGTCAGTCGAGCTGGTGCGGAAGGGCGCGGACCGGCTCTCTATCAGCGGCGAATTCGAGCCGGACGCGTCGGTCAGGCGCGTCCTCTCGGAAGCCGGGCTGCCGGAAGGAGAGACGCTGCTGCTGCGGCGGGAATTCTCGCCGGAGGGCAAGGGCCGGGTCTTCATCGAGGACGAGCCGGCTTCGGTCCGGACGTTATCGAAGATCGGGGAAAAGCTCGTCACGATCCACGGACAGAACTCCGAGCGCGAGCTCATCGATGCGGAGGCCCCCCTCGATCTGCTCGACGCCTTCACGCGATCGGACAAGGAGCGGCAGGCGACGGTCAAAGCCGCGCGGGACTGGAGCGAAGCCCGGGAAGCGCTCGAAATGCTGCAGGCTTCGCGGCGGGACCGGGGGGCGAGGCTCGAAATGCTCGAATACCAGATCCGCGAGATCGCAGAGGCCGCGCCCGACGAGAAGGAAGAAGAGGAGCTGCTTCGCGAACGCGAAAGGCTTCTCCATGCGGATCGCGTCCGGCTCGCGGGCGAGACGGCCCTCTCCGCTCTGTCGGAAGGGGAGGGGTCGGCAGCGGACCGGCTGGGCGAAGCGGTCAAGGCTTTCGCGGAGCTCGCGGCGATTGATTCGCGGGAGAGGATCCATCTCGAGGAAGCGGAGGACGTCAAGCGCCGCATCGCGGACCTCGCAGCCGCGGCTCGGGACGCGGCGGGACAGATCGAAAGCGACCCGGAGCGATTGACCTCGATCGAGTCGCGGCTGGAAAAGTTCTCGCGCGTGAAGCGCAAGTACGGCGGCACGCTCTCCGACGTCCGGGCGCTCGGCGAGAAACTCAAGAGGGAACGCGAGGAGCTCTCCGATATCGAGGACGCGCTCGAGCGCCGCCAGAAGGAGGAACGGGAGGCCCGGGCCCGGTACCGGGAGGCGGCGCAGGCTCTCTCGGCGCGGCGCCGGTCGGCGGCCGGCAGGTTTTCGTCGGCGGTCGAGAAGGAGCTCCAGGGGCTCGCGATGGAGAAGGCGCGGTTTCGCGTGGCGCTCGAGCCGGCGGCGGAAGATGCGCCGAGAGCGTCGGGGCTCGAGACGGCATCCTTTCTCTTCGCGCCCAACCCGGGGGAGCCGGAAAAACCGGTGGAGAAAATCGCCTCGGGCGGTGAGCTGTCGCGCCTCCAGCTCGGCATCCAGTCCGTGGCGGCGGGACGGGCGGGGGGCGGGCGCACGCTCGTGTTCGACGAGGTCGATTCCGGAATCGGCGGGCGGACGGCGGAGGTCGTCGGCAGGAAGCTCCGGGCTCTGGCCGAGCGCGGACAGGTCCTCTGCGTGACGCACGTGCCTCAGATCGCAGCGGTCGCCGACCGGCACTTCCTGGCGGAG
>DASWDK010000049.1:0-8411 GCA_036395335.1 Thermoanaerobaculia bacterium | reverse complement strand
GATCCCGAGCCCAGTCTCAGGTCGGCGGGCGCACCGAGAAAGAGCGGGTTGCCGCTGATGTTGCCCGTGCCGCCGAAGCCCCCTTGAACGTCGCTGTAGGAAATCGAGATGCCGGTACTCGGACCGAGGAAGACCTCGCCGGTGCTGTCGCCCCAAAAGATGGAGTTGGAAATCGCAACGTTGCCAGCGCCGAAGAGAGCGATGCCGTAAGCGCCGTTGTTTGCGACGGTCGTGTTCACGAACGAGTTTCCGCCGCCCAGAAAGTTCATGCCGTTCGGCGAGTTCTGCGCGACGACGGAATTCACCACGGTCGTGTTGTCCGTCGCTTCGATCCCACCGCCGCCGGTCGTGTTGTTGACCGTGTTGCCGCGGAAGATACAAGCTTTGACCTGAATGCTCGTCACCGAACCGGCCGAGAGACCGGCGCCGGCCGACTCGGCGAAGTTCCCCTGAAACGTGCAGTCGGTGAACGACGGGCTGCCGGCCGCGACCCGCACGCCGGCACCGCGGTTGCCGGCGTAGTTACCGGAAAAGATGCATCGGGCGAACGCCGGGCTCCCCTGGTTGATGTAGACGGCGCCGCCCCGGTCCGTGGGGTCCACTCCCCCGTCGGCCCGACCGGAGGTGACCGTGAATCCGTCGAGAATGCCGGTGGACGTCACGGTGCTGTCCGACGTGACCACGTGGTAGCTGTTGTCGGTCGCGACTCCCACCGTTCCAATGTCGCCGGAGAGCATCGTGATATTTGCCGCCGGGTTGCGCTGGCTGCGCATCGTCTCGGTCCCCGCAAAACCGCCATAGACGCCGACGCCGTTCTTCAAAGCGAAACTGATGGTTCGGTCGGCGGTTGCGGTGGGCTTGTACGTTCCGGCCGCGACCCAGATCTCGTCGCCCGACGCCGCCGAAGAGAGGGCGGACTGCAGACTCGTGTAAGCGTTCGCCCAGCTCGTCCCGTTGTTCGCTCCGGAGGCGGTCGACCTCACGTAGATCGTCGCCGCTCCGGACGCAGACTGTCGAACGGCGATGAGCAGGGCGGCGGCGAGGACGAGACGCGGAAACGCGGCCGCGAACTTTCCCCGGAGAATCGGTTTAGTCTATCCGACCGTCATGGAAAGCCTTCAGGACATGTACGCGCCGAACAACCGGTGCTTCGGGTGCGGGCCGGCGAACGAAAAAGGTCTGCGGATCAAGAGCCGCGTCGAGGGGAACGAGGTCGTCGCGGAGTGGCGGCCGGAGCCGCACCACCAGGCGTTCGATGGGATCCTGAACGGCGGGATCGCGGGGGCGCTTCTCGACTGCCACAGCAACTGGACGGCGGCGTATCACCTGATGAAGAAGTCGGGCGCGTCGGAGCCTCCCTGCACGGTGACCGCGGAGTTTCACGTCACGTTGAAGCGGCCGACGCCGATGGACGTTCCCCTCCACCTCCGTGCTCACGTCGTCGAGTCGACCGACGACCGCGCCGTCGTCGAAGCGACCCTCGAAGCGAACGGAAAAGTGACGGCCACGTGCCGCGGCACGTTCGTCGCGGTCAAAGAGGGGCATCCCGCGTATCACCGCTGGTGATCCACTCCAGCAGGCTTTCGAGAACGACGGAAATCGGCGTCCCGTCCGCGACGCCCGAGAGCCGCTCCCGTCTTTTGCGCAGCGCGGCCAGGCGTTCCGGCTCCGCGGAGAAGTCGTAGGCGAGAACGACCGGGACGGATTCCGGCAGGAGCGCCGCGAGGTCGCTCACGAGATAGAAGCCCTGGTTCTCCGCGAGATGGCGTTCCGCGCGCCGCTGGTCCCCGCCGAAGCGTCGGATCTGCGTCTCGAGGTCGCCGACCAGCCGTTCGGGAGGAGTCCGGTCGAACACGACGTCCAAGAAGACCGCGTCCACGGAGCGCTCCGCGAGAACGCGGCGAGCCCCCTCGCAATCCCCCGCCCGGACGAGCTCGACCGGAACGCGCGGGTCGTTCGAGGCAAGGCTCCGGAAGGCGTCGGTGTACTCGGTCCCGTCCTCGACGACCAGCAGCGTGCGCGCGCGGCTCATGCCGGACCCTCCGGCTCGAGCGCGGGAAGCTCGAGGACGACGCCCTTCCCGTAGCCGGGAGCGGGCGCCAGTCCGACGTCGGCCGTCCCATCGTGACGGCGGACGAGGTCCGCCACGATTCCCCAGCCGCGATCGGCGGCGCGCCCGCGGATCATTTCGGAGGTCAGCGCGCCGGGCACGTTGTCGGCGAGGACGAAGCGGGCCATCGGAGCGCCGGTGATCGCATCGCGAAGGAGCTCGGCTGACACGCCGAGCCGCACCTCGGGAATCGGCAGCGCGGCGGCCGCGTCGAGCGCGTTACCGAGAAGATTCCGCCAGATCGTCTCCCAGTCGCCCCGATCGACGCGCAGGGCGATCGTCGTCGACGGGTCCTGCCCCAGCGGACCGAGCGGCTCGAGAACCGGAGGTGGGTCGATCCCCTTCTCCGCGCACAGCCGGGCGAGAACCTCCTGCAGATCCGGGAGGCGTACGCGGGTCGAAGACGCTTCGTCGAGAAGGCGGGAGATCTGCGCTCCCCGGTTCGATCGGAAGAGCGCCGCCGCCCGCCGGAGTCCTTCCGCGACGCGCCGGACGGCGTTCTCGTCGACTGCTTCCGGGTCTTCCGCAATGCGCGAGAGCTCCGACTCGAGACCGCGCAGAACCAGGCACCCTTCGGAGAGCGGGGAGAAGAGCGGGTCTTTTCGTTCGAGGTTCAGGCGGTGCCCGTCTTCTTCCGCGAGCGCTCGGAGCCTCGCGAAAGCGTCGGACGCCTGGTGGATCAGGCCTCCCCGGCCCTGCGACTCGCGGGAGCCGAGGAGTCGCGCGAGAAGCAGGCGCGCCGTCTCGCGTCGCACCTCCGCATCCGGCTCGGACAGCCGGTTCGCGGCGTCCGCTAAAAGCAGGCCGCCGTGCTTGACCACCTCGTGACGCAAGCGTCCCACGATGGGCCGCGCCTCTCGCGCGCGCGCCGGCTCCTCGCGAAGCCACTCCTCGAACGTGCGGCCGCCGAAGCGGCGGTATGCGAACGCTCCGCCCGCGAGAATCAGGAAGAGTAGAGCGGCGGCGGCCGCGAAGAGGGAGACGCGGCGCCGGGACGCGAGCGCGGCGATCGACCTCGACACCTCTTCGGCGTGCACGCCGCCGGGAGACTCGGCGAGATAGCGCCGGTAGAGAGCGAGCGCCTCGCCGCGACGGCCCCGGCCGCGCGCCGTCTCCGCGAGATGGAAGAGCGCCTCGGAAGAGCCGGCCTGCTCCGCGCGGCGCCACGCCTCTTCCGCATCGGCCGCCTTGCCCGGTTGTCGACCCAGCAGCAGCGCCAGACGCTCGTACGTCGCCGCGCGCGAAGGGTCCGCGGAGATCGCGCGCTCGTACGCGGCCTGCGCGAGCGCGAGCTCTCCTCGCTTCTCGTGAATTGCGCCGGCGAGCTCCGGCGCCCTCGCGAACGCGGGGTCGAACCGCTCGGCTTGTCCGAGGTGATCGAGAGCGGACGCGAGCGACGCCGGATCTGCCCGACGGAGATACGCCTGCGCGATCTTCCACTGATCGATCGCGGGAGACGAACCTTCCGGCGGGGCTTCCGACGGCGAAGGCTCGGCGTCGCCGGGCACCCCTTCCCCGGAGAGGAGAGCGTCGACGCGCCGGGCGAGAGTCTCCCGGAGGTTTTCGGTCGCGCGCTTCTCCTCGCCTCCGGCCCGGCGCCGATAGGCGTCGATCCGGTTCAACGCCTTCGCCGCGTCGCCCCACTCCGCCCACCGGATCGCCGCAAGCTTCGTCAGCGAGAGGGCATCGGGCCGCGCCGCCGCGGCGCGGTCGAGGAGAGAGAGCGATTCCTCCTTCGCCGCGCGATCCGGCTCGTCCCACAGCACGTTTGCGAGCCCGACGAGCGCTTCGAGGCGAGCTGAGTCGGCGGCGAGCGCGTCGCGGTAGGCGCGGATGGCTTCCGGCGCGCGGTTCTCCCGGGTTTCCAACGCGGCGAGCGCCAGCGCCGCTTCCACGTAGCCGGGCGAAAGCTTCCAGGCGATCGTGAGCCTCTCCCGCGCCTTCGGCAGATCTCCGGCCGCGAGAGCGCGGCGACCCTCCGCGAGCGCGAGTCGCGCTTCGGGCGGCGGCTGTCCGACGGCGGGCGCCGAGATCGACTGCGCCTCCGCCTCGACCTCGAGGCGTCGGATCTTCTCGTCGGCCCACGCGGTGGCTCGCGGATCCGATACGAGCGCGGCGCGCAGAAGCTCGTAGTGCGCGATCGCGTCGCGCCACTGGCGCCGCGTTTCCGCGCGACGGGCGAGGATCAGCCGCTCCGCGGGAGAGAGCAGCCTCGCGTCGACCTCGGCCGCCTCGGAGAGCAGATCGCCGCTCTCCTCTTCGTCTCCGGCGGCCGACGCGAGATCCGCGGCACGCAGCGAGAACGGGGCCGAAGGGGACAGCAGCCGCGCCCGACGGTAAAGGCGCCTCGCCCGCTCGAGGGTCGGTGACGGAGGCCTCGGCCCAGCTTCCGCGAGGAGAGTTTCCGCCTCCCGTGCGAGAGCGTCCGCGTGTGCCCCGCAGTCTTCCGGTGCCTGCGCGAGCAGGACGACGGCGGTGAGAGCCGCGGCGATCACTTCTCTTCGCGCGCCGAGAGACCGAGTCGGTTGAACCGCAGCCGCGCGGCGCGCGCTTCGCGCGCGGAGCCCGTCATCAGGCGGGACATCCGCTCGAAGTCCCCTCCCGCTTCGTGGAAGAGGGCCCGGAAGGCCGCGCGCTCGAGCTCCTTGCGAAAGGCGGCGACCGTCGAGGCGCGGGCTCGGGGGAGAACGAGCCGCTCGGTCGCCGCGTCCGACTCGCGCGCGCCCGTCAGGAGACCGAACACCATGCGGGCGTCGATCGAGAAGATCGCGCGGTCCCGGCGGTCGATCGCCGGCGGCATGCCTCCATAGAGCGAAGAAGCGAGAACGTCGGTCAGGACCATCTCGAACTGTCGGATGTTGCCGGGCCAGGGATGGCGCGTCATCGCCGACCACGCCTTTCCCGGCAGCGCGAAGACGACCGGGGCCCGGCTCTCCGAGAGCGCGTCCTCGCCGCGGGCGAGCTCGACCGGTCCATCGGGTTCCGCGCCGCCGGCGCCGCGCACCGCGGAGAGAATCTCGCGCCGGTTCGCCGGGTCGCGGAAGAACTCGCGTGCGATCAGATCCGCGAGCTCCGCGAGGTCCTCGCGCCGCTCCGACAGCGGGGGCAGCTCGAGAGCGAGCGCCGGGTTCAGCCGCATGAGGAGGTCGGGTCGGAACGTCCCTTCCGCGGCCCGGCCCGCGAGGTCGATGTTCGACGCGGCCACCACGCGGGCGGAGTGCGGGATCTCGGCCGTCGAGCCGAGACGGCGGATCCTGCCGTCGTTCAACGCGGTCAGGAGCGTCTTCTGCGCGTCGGGTGTCAGGTTCTCGACCTCGTCCAAGAACAGAGTCCCGTGGCGCGCCGCCTCGAAGACGCCGGCCCGGTCGATGACGGCCCCCGTGTAGGCGCCGCGCACCGTTCCGAAGAGGGCAGCCTGGAGGAGGCCCTCCGGCACCGTGGCGCAATCGAAAGGAATGAACGTGCCCTTGCGTCCGGAAACGGGGTGAATGACTTCGCGCACGAGGAGGTTCTTCCCGGTTCCCGTCGGGCCGGTCACGAGAAGCGGGAGAGGCGTCGGCGCGAGCGACTGGACGCGGCGCCGCAGCTCCCGCATCGCCGGGCTCTTTCCCCAGAAGAACTTTCCGGTCGCGAGCGGCGCCTCGCGCTCGGCGATCACGCGTCGGACGAGTCGGACCAAAGCTTCTCCGCTCGACCCCTCCTCGCCGACCGCGTAGGTGAACGCATCGGCCTTCAACCGCAGCGCCTCTTCCTCGAACGGAATCTCCTCGTACGCGGTCGTCAGGACGACGGCGAGGTCGGGAAAGCGATGGCGTAGACGCTCCAGGATGTAGAGCCCCTGCCGGTCGCGACGCTCCTGCCGGAGCCTCCGCGCGGGAGCGCCCTCTCCGAGAGGCTTCCCGTCGGGGAGCAGGTCTTCGTCGGGCAGGTCGAACCGGACGTCGAGGACGACGACGTCGGGAAGCCGCCGCGAGTTGGCGAGGAGCGGCTCCGCCTCGCGAAAAGAGCGCGCGTGAAGCCGCGTCCGGCCCGTCGCGGGGTCGCGAACCTCGACTAAGGAGAGATCGGCGGCGAGGCGCGCCAAGGTCTCCGCCACCCTCGGCTGATCGTCGATGACGAGGACACGAGACGACCTCACTGCGGCAAATCCTCCGCGGTCTTCGAAATCACGTCCCGCCAGAGCGCGCGGCTCTCTTGCGCGAGGATCGTCGTCGCTTCGTCCAGGGCGTCTAAGCCCTTCCGGTCGAGGAGGCCGAGGTGCGGCAGACTCGCGCGGATTCTCTCGATCGCCTCCGACATCCGGGTGATGCGGTCCATCCAACCCGGCACGAAGCGGAAGAGCGGAGCGTCCTCGGACATCCAGGCGTCGAAGTCTCTGATCGCCCGCGTCCCAACGAGATCGATCTCGAGCCGCCGCCGCAACGCCTCGGGGTCCGGCTCGGCAACCGCGGGCGCGCTCCAGCGAACCGCCTTGCCGACGTCGTGCTTCAAGCGGAAGGCGGCGGAGGCGAGTCGCGGGCGGTTGAGGGATACGGGCATGGAGTTCATTATCCGGCGCGAGCCTCTTAGTCTCCAAATCTCGTCATAAATCTCCATTTTGAAGAACACCGGCACCGGGCTTGCCGAATGGCGCGGCCTTTCGCGGGCATCTTCGGTGAACTCTCCTCTCCCGGCCGCGCCATCACGGCGCGCGCCGGACAGGGAGGACACGATGGAGATCCACGGTTTACCCGACACGCCGCCGGCCGGAGCGCCGGACTCGCATCCGAGCTTCTTTCGGCGCCTGTTCGCAAGGCTTCGCCGCCGGCGGTTCCCGCCCTCGAAGTTCCCTTTCCACCGGACGCTCCTCCCGCTGGCGATCGCGCTGGCGGCCTTTCTCGCCTACCGCTTCTGCGAGAAGAGCCTTCGCCCGGTCGAGCCCGGGAACGTCGGCATGTCCGTCAACCGGTTCACCGGCGGCCTGGAAGTCCTGCAGCCGGGCACGCACTTCCGCCCGCGCGCGCTCTACCAGATCCATCCGGTTCGCATCTCGGACCGGCTGCTCTCCGGCCCGCAGGGGAGCTTCCAGGTCTCGACGAAAGACGGCGTCGTGGCCCAGGTCACGGTCCAGGCGAGGTGGGCGATCGATCGAGCGCGGCTGCCTTCGAAGTGGGCGGCGCTCCCCCCCGATCCGGAGCGCGAGCTCGTGGCTCCGGTCTTGGCCGCCGCGTTCCGGTCGGCCGCGCCCCGATACGAGGTCGCAAAGATCGTCTCGGAAAAGAGAGAGGAGCTCGCGAACGTCGCCGCACGGCAGGCTCGGGAGCGGCTGGCGGAGAGCGGGATCCTGCTGAAAGAGGTCTTGATCGGCGACCTCGTCCTTCCCGCGGAGTTCGAGCGCGGGCGCGTCGCGATGGTCGACGAAGTCCAGAACACCGAGCGCATGGACGTCACGCTGAAGTTGAAGGCGAAGGAGGTCGAGCGCAACCGCCTCGAGGCGGAGGCCGCCAAGGCGCGGCAGGTCAAGCAGGCCGAGGCGAGCGCCGAGCAGCGCCTGATCGCCGCCCGTGCCGAGTCCGAGGCGATGAAGTTCATCCTCGCGCAGAAGGAAAAGGAGATCCGTCAGAAGCGCCTGGAGGCGGAGGCCGAGAAAGAAACTCGAGTCCAGCGCGCGCAGGCGGAGGCCACGGTCACGAAGATCCAGGCAGCCGCGGAGGCGGACCGCCGCAAGACGATCGCCGACGCCGAAGCGTACTCGATCCGCACGACCACGCTCGCGCAATTCGAGAACCTGGAGCGCGAGGCCGAGCTCGTCTCGGCGAATCCGCTGCTGATCCCCAAGACGTTCGCGGATCGCCTCTCCGAGAACGTCCAGGTCATCCTGACGCCGACCCTGGGCGGCGAGGCGTTCACGGACGAAGTCGTGAAGCGCGCCGTCCACGGGGAGTCGCCGCCCTCCGCGAAGACCCGGACGGCTGCCGTCCGGCAGGCGGCCAACAAACCCTCGAAAGCGACGAACTGAAGAAAGTGAGAACTCCGATGATGATCCCATATTGGATTTCCCCGTCCCGCTTCGGACTCGCTCTTCTCCTCTCCTTCGGGCTGGCTCCCGCGGCGCGGGCACAGCAGGTCCCGGAGGAAGGTCCCGGCGCCGACCTGTTCGTGATGCCTCGAGAGGCGTTGCTCCGCGAGAAGCCGAAGGGCAACGCGCGCGTCGTCGCGCGCCTGCCGGGAGGAGCCCGCCTGAAGCTCGTTTCCGCCGGCGAACAGTTCGTGCAGGTCGAGGTCGCCGCGCCGCCGGAACCGGGGGGCGCCGCGACGGGCT
>DASWDK010000048.1:0-3824 GCA_036395335.1 Thermoanaerobaculia bacterium | reverse complement strand
GGAGATGCGGTCTCGATCCGGGTGGACATGACTTCTTTCAACTGCATTGCCGCTCCTTCAGTGAGGGCGCACCGTCAGTACGGGGAACGGAGCCGTTCCGACAATCCGGGAGGCCACGCTCCCGGCAAGCAGACGCTTCAGGCCCGTTCGACCGTGCGTGCCGACGACGACGAGATCGGCCCGCTCCTTGCGCGCCGCGCGGGCGATCGCCGCAGGGGCGGCGCCGGTAAGGAGCAGGCCCCGGGCCGCCGCGCCGGCCTTCCGCGCGCGGTCAACCAGCCGATCGAGCTGCTTCTGTGCGGAGTTCCGAACGGCTCGCTCCATCTCCTCGTACATCCGCGGAGTCATGTACCCCTCGGCGCCAAGGGGGCCGACCGACGGAATGACGTGCGCGATCAGAAGGCGGCCCCGCGCCCCGCGGGCGAGCTCGATCGCGCGTCGAAAAGCCGGCCTCGACGCAGGAGAGAAGTCGGTCCCGAAAAGGATTCGTCGAAACATCGCCTTTGAAGAGGATTTCACGGAGGCGCGCGGCGCGCCTGATCCATTCGAACCAGACCGCCTACGTCTGCCACGGACTCAGGTGCCGGACTCCTGAATCTTCGCCACCAGCGCATCACTCTCCGCGGGCGAGAGCGCGTGGTCGAGAGCGGGATAGAGAATCTCTTCCTCTTTGAAGTGGTGTTTCTCGAGCAACTCGTGGAACGCCGCGCGGGCTTCGTCCGGCAATTTGGCGGGGTTACCGATCGTCCGAAGGATCTCGCCGAGCAACCGCAGAATCTCTTCATGCTCACGGCGCATCACCCCCGTCGGTCCGGCGGAAGAAGAGAGGCCGAGCCGCTTCTCGAAGGCGGGAAACAGGAATTCCTCCTCGACTGCAATGTGCTTTTTCAGACCGGAGGAGAACGCTGCGTACGAACTCTCGGCGGTCTCGACCTCCCCCGCGGCCCGCGCGACGAAAGCCGCCACCTCGAGGCGCGCGAGCCGTTCGTGGTCCCATCCGAGCGCCTCCGAGATCCGGCGCGGAAGCTTTGCCGCCGCTGGATGACTGCTCATTCGTTCCTCTCTTGCGCGGGAGCCGGCGCGGAAGCGTACGAGCCGTGTTCTCCTGTCATCGAGCGATGGTAGGAGCGGTGATTCACCGCGATCTGGTGAAAAGACATCAGGCCGCCGAATCCGGCGCCGGCTCATCGGGTGGCTGATGCAGTTGAATCAGGTTCCATCCGACAAGGGGGGTCACGCTCTGTCCGGGAGATAAAACGATGAAGAACGCGCTCGGAACTGACCACCTTTCCCGGCCCCAGGCGATCGAGCGAATCCGGGGAGCGCTCTTATCGCGCGCCGGAGACGAGGAGTGCGCTTGCGGCGTGGCGGCGCGCGTCGGCGTTTTCTGTCAGGGCTTTCGTTCCCTGCCGGACGCCGACTTTCGCCGAAGATTCGACTGGATCGCCCGCCCGCGGCCAAAGGCCACCCGACCCGAGCTCGAACATCTGGTCTCGCTCTACCACCTCGGAAGGCAGGAGGTCCGGGGCGCTGCGCTCTGCTGCGACGTGGAGACGCGCGAGCACTGCGCGTGCGACGGGTGGAACCGGTTCGACAACCCGACGCTCGAGAAATTCTGCCTCGAGCTCACGGGAAGGCCCGTTCGGATCGGTTAGACGGCCGGGCTCAGATCAGTTGGTGGCGGTAGGCGTAGACGACCGCCGCGAGCTTGCTGTGGACGTCTAAGCGCTGCAGGATCGACTGGATGTGATTGCGGACCGTCACGGGAGAGATCGATAGCTTCCGGGCGATGGCCGCCGTCGACATTCCGCGCGCCAGGCAGCGCAGGACGTCCTGTTCGCGGTGCGTCAACGCGACCGGCTCTCCCTCGGAAGTCGTCATCGGCCAGAGCGGCTCGGAGTGTGCGGCCTCACCCTCCAGCTTTTTCTCGAGGGCGGAAGGCTTCTTCTTCCCTTCCCGAACGATGTGTACGACCGTGGCGAGAGCGGGATGATACGAGGGAATCGCGAAGAGGGACATCTCGACCCAGCGCTCCGCGCCCTCCGCCGTCCGCAGCCGAAGCGGGAACCGCGAGACCGGGTCGGATTGCCTCTCGCGGGCCTGATAAGCCACCGGACAGTTGCGATAACAGTAGATGTTGCCGCTGGCGTCGCGGCCGGCGACGACGTCGTAGCACCGCTTGCCGAGGACGGCGCGGGCGGGCCGACCGAGCATCTCCTCGCACTTCTTGTTCCAGAGCACGATCCGGTCCGAGGAGTCGATCGCGAAGACCGCTTCACCGCTTCGCGCGATCCGGTCGAGCGTCTCGGAGGCCGCGTCGCTCATGAACCGGATTCTAGCTGAACGGGTGATGGGCAGCCCCGACGGACGAAGTCAAGCGCCGGAAACCGATGCACAACTATGATCGGCAGGGAGGAGACGATGCTCGGAGAGCTGACGGCTGACGAAATCGAGGAACTGCTCCGGACCGAGGTCACCGGCAGAATCGGCTGTCACGCGGACGGCCGGACCTACGTCGTTCCGATCACGTACGCGTACAAGCCCGATTTCGTCTATTGCCACAGCCCGGAGGGATTGAAGATCCGGATGATGCGGAAGAACCCCGTGGTCTGCTTCGAGGTCGACCGCGTCGAGAACGTCGGAAACTGGCGGAGCGTGATCGCCATGGGGCGTTTCGAGGAACTCTCGGGCCGCGAGGCTCTCGATGCGATGGACGTGCTCATCGCCCGCTTCATGGCGATCGAACGCGCCAGCGAACCACACCCGTCGTACATCTTCCGGGAGTCCGAGGTCGAACCGGCCCGCGCCGACGGACGGGAGATCGTCCTCTATCGGATCCGACTCGTCGAGAAGACCGGGCGGTTCGAGAGAACGACCAGCTGAGGACGGCGGACGGGTTTGGCGCCGACGGCGAGCCGTCGCCGCTGGCTCACACTCGCGATCGAAGGAAGATGTCTTCGGTGACGCCGAACTCTCTCGATCATCCCGTTCGCACGCCCCACCGCCACTCCCGGACCTCCGGCATGTCCTCCCCGCGTGCGGAGATGTACTCCTTGTGTTCCACGAGCTTGTCTCGGAGCATCTGCTTGATGTGCGCAGCGCCGGCGCCGAGTGCCGGAACGCGGTCGATGACGTCTCCGACGAGGTGGAATCGGTCCAGGTCGTTACGGACGACCATGTCGAAGGGCGTCGTGGTCGTGCCCTCCTCCTTGTAGCCGCGGACGTGCAGATTGTGGTGGTTCGTCCGCCGGTACGTCAGTCGATGAATGAGCCACGGGTAGCCGTGAAACGCGAAGACGATGGGTTTGTCCCGGGTGAAGAGATCGTCGAAGTCGCGGTCGGACAGGCCGTGTGGGTGCTCGCTGGGAGACTGCAGCGTCATCAGGTCCACGACGTTCACGACGCGGACCTTGAGCCGGGGCAGGCGGTTGCGCAGGATCTCCACCGCCGCCAGGGTTTCCAAAGTCGGGACGTCACCGGCGCAACCCATCACCACGTCCGGCTCGCCTCCTTCGTCGTTGCTCGCCCAGCTCCAGATTCCGATGCCCGCGGTGGAGTGCTTGATCGCGGCATCCATATCCAGCCACTGCTGCTCCGGCTGCTTGCCCGCCACGATCACGTTGACGTAGTTGCGACTCCGAAGACAGTGATCGGTCACGGAGAGGAGCGTGTTCGCGTCGGGCGGGAGATAGACCCGGATGACGTCCGCCTTCTTGTTGACGACGTGATCGATGAAGCCGGGGTCCTGATGGCTGAAGCCGTTATGGTCCTGCCGCCACACGTGTGAAGTCAGCAGGTAATTGAGCGACGCGATGGGGCGACGC
>DASWDK010000047.1:0-4269 GCA_036395335.1 Thermoanaerobaculia bacterium | reverse complement strand
ACCGCCTCCGCAGCCGCCTCTACGAGATGTGCACGCTGGTCGCGCTGCGCGGAAAGGACTACCGAAAAGAGGTCCTCGGCACGCACGTCCGGTCCCGCTTTTGAGCCGCCGGGGATTCTTTCCCGGCGCGTCGCTCTTCCTACTCGCGGTCGCGGGGATGGTCGGCTGCGCGACCGCTCCTTCCGCGAAGCCGGCGGAGAAGGAGCCGGCGCCGGCAGCCGCCCCCGAGCGCCGGGCGCGCCGCGGCGCACCGGCCCCGATTTCGGTTCCGACCCCGTCGACCCCGAGCGGAGTCCTGTATCGCGTCGGGTTGAAGAGCGACCTGTCCGAGCTGTCGTACGGAGCTGCGGGAGAGCCGTGGGTTGTCGTTTCCGCCGCGCACGCGGAGCTCCTTCGCGGTCCCATCCTGTTTCGTCCCGAGGGCGCCCCGATGGGGGCACCGCGTTACTCCGTCCAGGCCGCCGCCTTCTCGCAGGAAGAGCCGGCGCGGCGCGCCCTGGAGAAGCTCTCGGCGGATCTTCAGGTCTCCGGATCGGTCGCGTTCTCGGCGGAGCGCGGGGTCTATCGCGTTCTCCTCGGAGGCTTCGACACACGGGGTGAAGCGGAAGCGCTCGCAACGAAAGTCCGAGACTCCGGACGGGAAGCAATCGTGTTCGAGGGAACGCCCCGCGGGAACGCGCCGGCGAGCGCCGCGGTCATCGGCGTCACCCCCGAGGACGGCTCGCGGCGTCGCCTCGCTTCGCCCGTCGAGATCTACCCCGCGCCGCCCGGACCCGGCGTTTCCGGCAACGTCTCGGTCGATGAGAAGCCCTATCGGGGGAGCCTCCTCGTCTCGACGAACCCGCGGGGCACTCTGAATCTGGTCAATCGCGTGGACCTCGACGAGTACCTGTACGGAGTCGTACCGGCGGAAATGGGCCCGAAACGCTACGACGAGATCGAAGCGTTGAAGGCGCAGGCAGTCGCGGCGAGGACGTACGCGCTCGCGCATCGCGGGCAGTTCGAGTCGGAAGGCTACGACCTATGCGCGACGCCGAAGTGCCAGGCCTACGCCGGTTTCTCGGCGGAGGACCCGCTTTCGAGCGGCGCGGTGGACTCGACCCGCGGCCTGGTCCTCGCCTCCGGCGGGACTTTTGCGGACGCCCTCTTCGTCTCGACCTGCGGCGGCCGGACGGAGAACGTCGAGAACGTCTTCGTCGGCGAGGCTGCGCCTTACCTCGTCTCGGTCGACTGCGGCGAGCTTTCGACCACGACGCTCGCCGGCGCGCGGCCGCGCCGGACGCCGCCGTCCGGATGGAGCGGGCTCGAGTGGCGCGGCGAAGTTCTCGCGCATCATTCCTCGCGGCGGCGGGGGGGACGCGCGGCCTGGGTCGAGACCGCCCTGCGCTGGGCAGGGATCGACCGGAAGGGGGCACCCGCGGCTTCGCTCGCGGCGGCTTCGGTCTATCCCTCGATCGTGCAGGATTTCGAGCTCGCGGACGCCCGTGCCCTCCACCTGGGCGGCCGGGAGCAGAGGTACTACTCGGAATCGCCGTCGGCGACCGGCCGTTTGACCGGTGCCGCCCGCGACGCCTATGCGTTTCTGCTCCGCTTTCGCCTGGGTGCCGGCGAGCCGCTGCCGCCGCCCGGCCGGCATCTTTCGGAGGAGGAGTATGCCGGTCTCCTCTTCTCGGCGGCGGTGCGCCTGCTCGGGGTCACGGAAGTCTCGGGCAAGTTCCTCTCGCGCGAAGGCGCCAACGTCTGGGCGAAGACGGCGGAAGGCCGGGTCGGGCTGCCTGTCGATCCGGATCTACCCCTCGCGCGGCGCGTCGGCGACCGTTGGTTCGCGTCGTCCTCCCTGACGCTGCGCGCCGGTGACCGGCTGCGCTGGTGGAAGCGGGGGAGCCAGGTGCTCGCGCTCTGGGTCGAGCTCGATCCTGCGGGTCCTTCCTTCGAGCGCGATTCTTCCTGGACCGAATGGGTCCGGCGCACCTCCGGCCGCGAGCTCGCGCGGCGGATGTCGGCGCGGGTGGCGGGAACCGAAGTGCGCGATCTCGTAATCACCAAGAGGAGCCCTTCTGGTCGAGTCGTCGAGATGCGCGTCGTGACCGACACTGCCGAGATCACATTGAAGGGGTTCGACGTCCGGCAGGCGCTCGAAGTTCCCGAGATGCTGTTCACGTTTTCGAGGACGAGAGATCCGCAGGGAGAGATCGAGTACGTCTTTCTCGGTCGCGGCTGGGGACACGGGGTCGGGCTCTGTCAGAACGGCGCCTACGGAATGGCGCTCTCGGGATCGAGCTACGACGCCATCCTGCGCCACTACTATCCGGGGGTCGAGATCGTCGCGGCGTCGACCGTGAAAGCGTCGGCGCGGCCGTCGCTGCGATAGGCTCCCGCGCTAGAATTTCGAGATGAGCGCCGTTCTGACGTCCGAGCAGCAGGCGATCCGCCAGGCAGCCCGGGAGTTCGCCGATCACGAGATCCGGCCCCACGTCCTGGAGTGGGACGAGGCGCAACGCTTCCCGCGGGAAGTCTTCCGCAAGCTGGGGGAGCTCGGTTTCCTCGGAACGATCTTCCCCGAGATCTACGGCGGCGCCGGGCTCACCTACATGGACTACATCGGGATCGTCGAGGAGATCTCCGCGGTCGACGGCTCGGTGGGGCTGTCGCTCGCGGCGCACACCTCGCTCGGCACGAACCATATCTTCCAGTTCGGCACCGAGGAACAGAGGCAGAAGTACGTGCCGAAGCTCGCGACGGGAGAGTGGCTCGCCTGCTGGGGACTGACCGAGGCGGAGGCGGGCTCCGACTCCGGCGGAACGCGCTCGACGGCAGTGCGCGACGGAGACTTCTGGGTCCTGAACGGCTCGAAGAACTTCACGACGAATGCTTCGGTCGCGCAGGTCGCAGTCTTGATGGCCGTGAGCGATCGCTCCGCGGGCCGACACGGCATCTCCTCGTTCATCGTCGAGCTGGACAATCCCGGCGTTCGCGTCGGCAAGAAGGAGAACAAGCTCGGGATGCGGGCATCCGATACGTGCACGCTGGTATTGGAAGACTGTCGGGTCCCTTTCGCGAACCTCCTCGGCGCGGAGGGCAGCGGCTTCGTCAACTCGATGAAGATCTTGGACGG
Organism: Thermoanaerobaculia bacterium; assembly: GCA_036395335.1. GTDB lineage: Bacteria > Acidobacteriota > Thermoanaerobaculia > UBA5066 > Gp7-AA6 > Gp7-AA6. The sequence continues at coordinate 1,154 of DASWDK010000047.1, read as the reverse complement.
CGGCCGGATCTCGATCGCCGCTCTCGCGATCGGCATGGCGCGCGGCGCCTGGGAGGCGTCGCTCAAGTACGCAAAGGAACGGCGCCAGTTCGGCCGGCCGATCGCCGATTTCGAGGCGATCCAGTTCTACCTCGCCGAGATGGCGACCGAGATCGACGCCGCGCGGCTTCTGACCGAGCGTGCCGCGCAGGCGCGCGATCGCGGCGAGGAAACGACGCGAATGTCCGCGCAGGCGAAGCTCTTTGCGAGCGAGATCGCCGTCCGCGTCGCCGACCGCGCCGTGCAGATCCACGGAGGGTACGGCTACATCAAGGACTTCCCGGTCGAGAAGTTCTACCGCGATGTGAAGCTCTGCACGATCGGCGAGGGAACGAGCGAGATCCAGAAGCTCGTCATCGCCAAGAGCCTTCTGACGGATGGGACATGAGCCCCGCCCCGGCGCCGGGGACATCGGAGCTCGTCGCCGGGATCTTCGCGGGAGATGGCCGCCGGATCGGTCAGGCGATCTCCGCCGCGGAGTCGGGCGACGGGGTGCCCGAGCTGCTGCATCGAGTCTTTTCGAAGACGGGGCGCGCGCGCGTGCTCGGTTTGACCGGACCGCCGGGGGCGGGGAAGTCCACACTCGCGCTGAAGATCGCGCAGGCCTACCGCGGCAGCGGACGGAAGGTGGGAGTGGTCGCCGTCGATCCCTCGTCGCCGTTCACGGGCGGCGCGATCCTGGGAGATCGCATCCGCATGTCGGAGATCTATACCGACCCGGGAGTCTTCATCCGCTCGATGGCCACGCGCGGCACGATGGGCGGGCTCGCGCGCGCGACGAGCGACGCCGTCGACATCCTGGACGCGGCGGGATTCGACGTCGTGCTCGTCGAAACCGTCGGCGTGGGGCAGGACGAAGTGGACATCATCCGGACCGCCGAGACCGTCGCGGTCGTGCTCGTACCGGGGCTGGGGGACGACATCCAGGCGATCAAGGCAGGAATCCTCGAGATCGCCGACATCTTCGTCGTCAACAAGGCGGACCGAGAGGGCGCGGACCGGACTGCGGCCGAGCTCGCGATGATGCTCGACTTGACGCCCGGCCTGCCCTGGCGGCCTCCGGTCGTCAAGACCGTCGCCCCACGCGGCGAAGGCGTGGCGGAAGTCGTCGAGGC
>DASWDK010000046.1:0-3357 GCA_036395335.1 Thermoanaerobaculia bacterium | reverse complement strand
GGGAGGGAGTGCCCCGCCGCTGCCGCGGGTCCTGACGCGCGTCGCGATCGCGGTCGTCGGCGTTCTGGTTCTGATCCTGGTCGCGCGGGTGATCGTGCCGAGGCTGTTTCGGCGCATCGCCGCGCTCGGGAGCCGGGAGGTGTTCACGGCGGGCGTGATCGTGCTGATCGTCGCCACGATCGCCGCGGCGGGTCGGCTCGGGATCTCGGCGGCGCTCGGCGCTTTCGCGGCCGGAGTGGTCGTCGGCGACACGGAGTTCATTCACGAGATCGGCGGAATCCTCCGGCCGTTCCGCGACTTCCTCTCGGCGCTCTTCTTCGCGTCGATCGGGATGCTCCTCGATCCCGGCTTCCTCTTTTCCGCGCTGCCGCTCGTATTCGCGACCGTCGCCGCCGTCATCCTCATCAAGGTCGTCGCGGCGTATCCCGCATTTCGCGCCGCCTCCGCCTTGCCGCGCACATCGCTGCGCGCGGCTTTCGCGATCGCTCCGATCGGCGAGTTCTCGTTCCTGCTCGCGCTCGAGGGGAAGCGCTTCGGGGTCCTGCAGCCGGAGGACGAGCAGCTCTTCGTTTCGGTCGCGGTGCTGACGCTCGGGACGACGCCGCTCTTCGTGGCGGCGGGGCTAAAGCTCGCGGCACGGCTGCGCAGCCGGCCGGAGCCCGCCGACGAGCGGGAGCGCCCGCTCTCCGGCCACATCGTGATCATCGGGTACGGCTTGAACGGGTTGAACGTGGCCCACGTGCTGACCGAGACACGGATTCCGCACGTCGTGATGGAAGAGGATCCCGCCCGAGCCGAGGTCGCGCGGCAGAACGGCAGCCGCGTCGTGGTCGCCGACGCGGCGTCGCCGGAGGGGCTCGAGGCGGCGGGAATCGCGCGCGCGCTCTCGGTCGTGATCGCCATCTCGGACCCGGACGGCACGCGCCGGATCGTGCGCCTCTGCCGGCGCGAGAACAGCAACCTCCACATCATCGTGCGGACGAGGTACGTCTCGCAGGTCGAGCCGCTCAAGGAGCTCGGCGCGGACGAGGTGATCCCGGAAGAGTTCGAGACCTCCGTCGAGATCGTGTCGCGCCTGATGCGGCTCCTCGCGGTCCCCGGCAACGTCGTCGCGGCGCAGATCCGGGTCCTGCGCGACGAAGCCTACCGACTGTTGCGCGACCCCGCCATGCGGGCCGCCGAAGGGCGGCGGCTCTCGGCGGCTCTCGAGGCCGGCACGGCGCTGACCTTCTTCATCCTGCCGGAGACTCCGGCGGCGGGGCGAACGCTCGCCGAGCTCGGCGTCGCGGACGATCGCGTCGCCGTGCCGGCGATGATCCGCCGCGGCGCGCCGTACTCACCGGCGCCGACCGACGAGCCGCTCCAGTCGGGAGACACGCTTTTCTTAGTCGGCGCGCACGAGGACCTGATGCGGGTCATGTCCCGCCTGGAAGGACGGCGGGCGGGCTGATCGCCCGCCCGCGGGTCGCGCCTACATCTTCTTCGCGGGCTTCTTCGCGGGCGACTTTGCCATCGTCGCCGGGATGTAGTCGCTCTTGCCCGGCTGCTCCTCGAAGTACATGCAGTCGCTTCCCATATTGCACTTCGCGGTGTGCTTGACGCCTGCCGGAACGAAGAGGTACGAGCCCGGACCAACCTGTTTCACGGTGTCGCCTTCGAGCTGGAAGTCGAAGGTGCCCGAGATGCCGACCACCTTCTGGTCAGAGCTGTGCGTGTGCCAGCCGAACTCAGTGCCGGCCGTGACCTTCTTCAACGCGCCGTACGCGCCTTTGCTCGGGTCCCCCCAAAGCGGCGCGACCGACAGCCCCTTCATGGCGGGACTCGGAGTCCATTTGACGTCCCCGGCCTGCCAGACGACGGCCTTGCCGCCGCCTTCCGCGGCGACGATCGCAGCGCCGACGAGAAGACCCGCGAGAACCAGGGGAGAAACCCGAATGAGCGCCTTCATGGAAGCCTCCCTTTCGTAATGTGCTCGGTTTTGGGGCGAATCCTAGCATCGGGCGGCATATGGGGTCAGGTCTCCACTTGCCACATTGAGGGTCAGGTCTCCACTTGCCACATCTCACACGCCGGCGATCGGCCTCCGACGGGGAACCTCCATCCCCCTAGTAGTCGATCCCCCTCTTCAAGGGCCTCGACCCCGGAGCCGGCGCAGCTGGATTCAGCTGAACGACGTCGGGTCGCATCATTTCGTTGTCCTCGTGGTCGATGATGTGGCAGTGCCAGACGTAGCCGTGCTGGGACGCGCCGTTGGGATCGAACGGATAGTACAGATCCGGCAGAGCCGAGCCGGTCGGAAGCTCGGTCGGCGCCCAGCGCACGATGAAGCGCGTGACCATGCCCGGAGGAACGACGAAGGTGTCCTTCCAACCCGCCTCGTTTGGGGCTGGCGGTCGCACGGGACCCTGGAGATACGGCGTTACGTCCGGGTTACCGCCGTCCTTGCCGGCGGAAAGCGGGTTGTTCGCGGCCCTGTAATCGAGCGGCGGGCCGAACTCCGGCTGGTACGCGCCGGTCGGGAACGCCGCCGCGTAAGTCCGGTTGTACAGGTTCGTGTTTAACGACTGCCGGTTGATGAGCTGAAACTCAACGAGATGCAGGTGAATCGGGTGAGCGTCGGCGGTCAGGTTGACGATCTCCCAGACCTCTGTGCTGCCTTCCTGCGGTAGCTCTGAATAGAAGGTGGTATCTGCGCCGACGGTGATCGGCGTGAAGTCGCCATAGGTGCGGGTGGACTCACCCGTGTACGCCGTGTTGTTGACCAGGACTTCGAGCGGTCCCCCCTCGTACTCCGTCATCTCGCCCGTGACCGGATTGATCGCGGTCGATGGAGGAGCGATGGACTCGTTCAACGTGAGTTGGCGCGTCTTGTCGACGCTGACACCGGCCTTCACGGCTCCGGCCACCGGATCCGCGAGGCGAACGATCTTCTGCGCGCCCGTCCGCAGCGGCGCGCCGGTCGCCGGGTCGTAGCTCGCGTCGGAGACCGGCTCCGAAGCGACGCGGAACTGCAGGATACGGCCGACGGTGTTGCCGTGCGGGACCTCGCCCGCGGGATATGGCGTCTTGCCCGTATTGCGGAGGACGAGATTGGTCCCTTCGAAGCCGGCGAAGTCGATGATCACCTGGTAGCGCTCACCGGGCATCATGAGGAGCTTCGTCACCTTCACCGGCGCGTCGAGGTAGCCGCCGTCGGTGCCGATCACGTACATCGGCGCCGGCAGCGAGAGCTCGTAGGTCCGCGCGTTCGAGCCGTTCAGGAACAGGAAGCGGTAGCGCTTCGGCTGGACGTCGAGGTACGGCCACGCCTTCCCGTTGACGACGATCGTGTCGCCGACGAACTCCGGAACCCAGTAC